>CAIXBE010000299.1 GCA_903917595.1 uncultured Rhodobacterales bacterium | reverse complement strand
GTAGCCGATGCTCAGCAGCAGATCGACTTTGCCTTCGGTCAGAAACGGAATCCGGTTCTGCCCTGTAATGCCGACCAACTCGACCGTGACGCCAAGAGCCGCCGCAAGCTTGTCAGCAACTTCTGTGTCATAGCCCTCAATTTTCATACCGGCGTTGAGCGAGGCAAAGGGCGGGAAATCCTCGAAGATCCCGACCTTGATGACGCCAGCTTTGGTGATGTCGTCCAGCACATCCGCGCTCGCAGGCTCCATTGCGCCGACCAGAAAGCTGGTGGCCAAGGCAAGGCCGCAGACCAAACTGGCCCTGCGGGAAAGAGAAAATGTCATGTCATCCTCCTGATTGTTGGGTTCATACGCGTTGCTTTTGACACGTCTGGGTACAGTGTCGTTGGATCTCTTGCCTGATCAATAGTGATGATCCGAAACTCAGTTTGGCGAACATCCATGTAAGAACGTGCACCGCTGACCGTTAGCCAAGCGCTGGGTTCGATGTGTCACCGTCAGCATAGCCCATAGTTTATATGGTGTTGCACCAAATATTCGGCCCGGTGCTTGAGTTCCAGGTGGCATGACTTTCATGTGAAGGCCGTCTACGACCCGTGATCGGCAAGGCACGGACTGACGCGACGGCGGTGTGGTGGCAGTGTTGGGAAAGGCAATTCAGGTTGATGACCGTCAAACCGAACTTCTGATCTTCACTGTGTTTTGGCATGCTGCGTGTTGTTAAGCTGAGACAATTGCTGCAGCGCGCCACAAAACTCAACCGGGATGCCAATTGATGACCGAATTCAACCAGCCGCTCGGCGGCAACGATATGCCGCGCTTTGCGGGCCCGTCCACCATGATGCGCCTGCCCGCCCATAAATCGGCTGCCGGGCTGGATGTGTGCTTTGTTGGCGTTCCGCTTGACATCGGCGCATCGAACCGATCGGGGACGCGTCATGGCCCACGCCAAATTCGTGCCGAATCCTGCATGTTGCGGCCGTTCAACTTGGCCACCCGTGCCCGGCCGTTTGAGTCGCTACAGATCGGCGACATTGGCGATGTCGCGATCAACACCTTCGATCTCAAGAAGTCAGTGGGCATCATTGAGACGGCCTATGACGAGATTTTGTCTCATGGTTGTATTCCTCTGACGCTGGGCGGCGATCACACCCTTACGCTGCCGATCCTTCGGGCCATGGCAAAGGTTTATGGTCCTGTGGCTTTGGTTCATGTCGATGCCCATGCCGATATCAACGACGAAATGTTTGGAGAAAAGATCGCCCACGGAACCCCGTTCCGCCGCGCAGTGGAAGAAGGGTTGCTGGCCTGTGACAAGGTCTTTCAGATCGGGCTTCGTGGCTCGGGTTATTCACCCGAAGATTTTGACTGGTCGAGACAGCAAGGGTTTACCGTCGTCCAGGCCGAAGAATGCTGGTACAAAACGCTTGCGCCGTTGATGGAACGGGTTCGGGCCACGATTGGCGATCATCCGACCTATCTTACATTTGACATTGATAGCCTTGATCCGGCCTTTGCTCCAGGTACCGGGACGGTCGAGGTAGGTGGCCTTTCGACATGGCAGGCTCTTGAAATCATTCGGGGATGCCGTGGCCTCAATCTAGTTGGGGGTGATCTGGTCGAAGTTTCGCCACCCTTCGATCCGTCGGGCAATACGGCTCTGATCGGGGCCAATTTCCTGTTTGAAATGCTGTGCGTCCTGCCCGGCGTGAAATACGGCGCGTAACCCAAGCCAACTTGGGGTGTGGTGCTTTTCGAGCCGCTCGAATCCAAAAGCATCAGAGCCATTTCGAGTGGCCAAATTCAGTTTTGGGCAGGTGCGATGTCATCGGCGCTTACGATGGCCAAATCGCAGCCACACGTTCATCGGTGCTAAAATGGCGTGATCCCGAACCTGCTCAATGACCTCGACATTTTCTTGTCCAATCATGCCTGGCTTGCCAACTGATTGCAAAGGATGACATTTGCGTTCTTTTGGTCTCACCGGCGATCAATCCTGTTGCACTTGGTCGTGATCCTTAAGCGTGGGTGCCGCGGGTGGTCGCCTTGGATTCGCGAGGACAGCGCTATGGCAGAGTTCCTCCAACCGCGCAGATCGGCAAAGCGCTTCTGGTGCCGCGTCTCTTGGTCCGCTCCTTCGAGATCGCGGGTGCAGTTTCACGAAGAACAGCGCCGACGCCATGATGCGTTTCTGCTAGGACAGTCACCTCGGCGG
>CAIXBE010000298.1 GCA_903917595.1 uncultured Rhodobacterales bacterium | reverse complement strand
GTCGATTCCGACTTTTCCACTGGCCTTGTTTCGCAAATCGCTTGCCTTGGGTCGCATGGCCGGAAGGAAGACAGCGCGAATTCCAACTTTGTCTTTGCGGTTGTCCGGTCGGTGAAGCCCCGCGACGAACTGGAGGCGCTGCTTGCCACCCAGATGGGGGCGATCCATTCCGCGACCATGATGCTGGCACGGCGGTTGAACCATGTGACGAATATCCCGCAACAGGACGCCGCCGAAAGGGCGCTTAACAAGCTGGCCCGAACCTTCGCCACCCAGATGGAAGCCCTGAAGCGATACCGGTCAACTGGTCAGCAAAAGGTCACGGTCGAACACGTTACGGTCAACGCGGGCGGGCAGGCGATTGTGGGCGCGGTGGCGCAAAAGGCGGCCACCAAGGGAAACTGACGTCACCTTCGTAAAAGAGGCCTACAGCAAAGCGGGAAAGTTTCATTGTGACTTTGCAAATTCGGAGTAGTGTCGTCTGGCGAGGTCGAACCGAAGCAACCGGTTTAGCGAGGTTTTCCTGATGGAGTTACGCCAGTGGTTCGACTGATGATTGCAGCAGCTATGTGCCTGTCCCTTGGTAGTTTCGCCAGCACAGCTCTTGCGGAACGGGTTACCGAAGCTGCTGTCGAGAAGGCCTGCGGAGACCAGATCGAAGGCGGATGTTCTGGCAATCAATGTGCGACCGGCTGCACCAAAACGGAGGGAGGTAAGCTGGTCGACTACGGTTGCACCTTTCCGAACAAAACAGGCAAGACGGCGGCTGTTTGCAATAAGATTGTAATCGGTCGCAAGGCCCCAACGACCCCCACGGGCGATGTTGGTGGAACATCCCCGGCCCTAGAGACAGACTGAGGGTCCTGCACCAAGGCTAGGGGACAGGTAATCTCTGGCTATGTGACCTGCGGGGGGGGTAGAAAGTGAAAATGACCGACAACCCCATGCACCCCGCCCAGCGCCTTGCCGACGCGCCGCGCTGCAAGGCTACGGCCAAGACCACCCGTTGCCGCTGCAAAGGCCCCGCCGTGAAGGGCTGGAACGTCTGCCGGATGCACGGGGCAAGAGGGGGCGCACCGTTTGGCCCGGCCAATGGCCGGTGGCGACATGGCACCCGGACAAGGGAAGTTGAGGCGATGCGCCGCGAGATTTCAGAACTGATGGCAGATGCCCGATTGACCGCCAAGGCGCTGGGCAAGCTCTAACCGCGCCAAGCGTTTTTCCTATGTGGGGCTTTATGTGGGGGAAGGCGATAAAATCCCCATTTTATCCAACGATTTCAAGGGTTGGTGGCGGACAGTGAGGGATTCGAACCCTCGAGACGGTTCCCCGCCTACACACTTTCCAGGCGTGCGCCTTCGACCACTCGGCCAACTGTCCGTCGCGCTCTTCTGCCAAGACGGGCAGGGGTTTGCAAGGGTGATAAAACCGGAAAACCTGACGAATGCTGTGTGCCGTGCGGTTTCTGATGCGGCGGCCGTCGCGGCCTTAGCCGACAAGGCTGATCGACACGCGACGGTTCTGTCGGCCTTTCTTTTCGACCTTGTCGATGCTTACGCGGCCGATCTCGCCGGTCTTGCGGACGTGGGTGCCGCCGCAGGGCTGCAGGTCAAGCTCGTCGGAGCCTGAGCCGATCCGCACCAGCCGCACCCTGCCCTGCCCGGTAGGGGGCCGCACGGTCAGGGTCTTGACCAGACCGGGATTGGCGGCAAGTTCGGCGTCGGTGATCCAGTCTTCGGCAACGGCTAGGTCGCGGGCGATCAGGCTGTTCAGCACGCCCTCAAGCGCTGCGATGTCGCCGGGCGGCTCCACCATGTCGAAGTCAAGCCTGCCCCGGTCGGCCCCGATCTGGCCGCCGGTCACCGGCAGCGGGATCACCACTGACAAGAGGTGCAGTGCGGTGTGCATCTGCATATGGCGGTAGCGCCGGGTCCAGTCCAGCAACTGGCGCACGGGCGCGCCCACCGGCGGCATCGGCAAAGGTTCGGCCGGGATCAGCGCCACATGGCCGTCAACCTTGATCGCGGTGGCAATCGGCATGCGGCCGCCGTCCCAATCCAGCATCCCGCTGTCGCCGGGCTGGCCGCCGCCGGTCGGATAGAACAGTGACTGGTCGATGATCAGTCCACCCTCGGGCGTGTGGCCGATGATCCGGCAATCGGCGGCAGTCTGATAGGCATCGGCACGAAACAGAAGGTCAGTCACCGGTCGGCCCCTTTCACATCGGTCGCAGCGGTGGTCTTGCGCACGGGTTTGGCGCGGGTCAGCGGCGCGCGGTCGGACTGCAGAAGATCGGCCAGCGCCAGCACGGTTTCCGCCGTCTTGACCGGGTCGGGTTCTACTGGGTCAGCGGGGGGAGGGACGATGTTGATCCCCTCGGCGGCGAAGCGTTCGATGATCATGTGGTTGATGTCGTTGCGGACCTGCAGGCTGAAGTTCACATCGCGCAGGATCACCCGGATTTCAAAGGTCAGTTGCGTGGCGGTATAGCCCATGAAGGTGATCAG
>CAIXBE010000297.1 GCA_903917595.1 uncultured Rhodobacterales bacterium | reverse complement strand
CGCCGAGGGCAGAGCCCGCCCTTCCAAGGAAAAACCCAACAACCGCGCGCGCAAATTGCAGGGACCGAAGCCCACCCCGGTGCGCGCCAACCGCACGGGCGAGGTGCTGCGCAAGATGTTCACGTTGGCCATCGAATGGGGTTGGCGCGAGGACAACCCGGCCGCCGCTTTTCACCGCCGTATCGAGGCGGCCCGTGAGCGCTTCCTAAGTCAGCTGGAAATCGTCCAACTGGCTGCGGCGCTGGACGGTGCTGCGGACCAGCGCGCCGCCGGGATCATCCGGCTGTGCATGTTGACCGGCGCGCGGCTGGGCGAAGTGCGGCAAGCGCGGTTTGAACAGTTCAATCTGGAACTTGGCGTCTGGTCAAAACCCGCCGCCACCACCAAGCAGCGCAAGGTCCACCGGGTGCCGGTCTCAACCGATGTGGCCGCCATCGTGCGCCAACGCCAGCTTCTGGTCCCGAGCGGGGTGCCGTGGCTATTCCCCGGTGATGTGCCCGGCCAACCGGTGAAGGAAATCCGCCGCTTCTGGATCAACGTCCAGAAGCAGGCGAAAATGCCCGATGTGCGTATCCATGATCTGCGCCACACCTTCGCGTCGCTGTTGGTCAGCGGTGGCGCATCCTTGGAGATGATCGGCAAGCTGCTAGGCCATACGCAAATGCAGACGACCCAGCGCTACGCGCATCTGATGGATTCACCTCTGAGGGCGGGCGTCGACGCGGTGGCGCACATTTTCCGGCCGCGTCCGACGCTGGTCCATGATGCGGACGCTGATCTCAAACAGGCGTGATGGGCACGCCGGTTCAGGCGTTCCCGTCCCGTTTGAGCTCGGTCAGCATCTTCCACAGATCATCGACATGCCGTCGGATGGAGCGTTCGCTTGGGATATCGTTCCCATTCGAATTTGCCACGAACCAGTCCTGAAGGTCGCCGATCATTTCGGCCTTGGAGGTCGGGATACCGCGCACGTGGATGCGGATCAGGAACGCCTTGGTCATGCTGTCCCAATCGTAGGGCGATGTTGACCCGGTTCCACCGCTAATCCGACGCAGCAGATCATGGGTGTCTTCAAACTTCAGAACCTGTTTGCCGCGCAACAGCAGATCCGCAACCGACACGTCGACGCCTTGCGGCGGTTCGGTGACGAAGAGCCAGTCGACGGTCTCTTCGGTGCGCAGGCGACGCAGCTGCGCGTTCTTGGGGCCGGTGCCACAGCGGCGAAACATCGGCACGATGTCCATGGTGCAGATCACAACCGTGCCCGAAACTCTCGTGGTGCCGCAGAAGGTGGGAGGAATCCCGGTGATGACGTCCAGCTCGCCAGCGGTTGACCAGCCGGAAATATCGGCCAGGGCACACCCCCAACGGGCAGCCACTTCGTGTAGGGTGTAGAATTCGCGCTGGGGAAGCTTCATTGTCTGATCCATCTTTCCATTGGGCACTGAAAGACCGCAACCTGGGCAGAAGGATCCACCAAGGCCGCGGCTGTTTGCGGAGCGGCATCTGCACCTAAGGGTTGCTTTTGACACAAATGATTCGCTCCAAGGATGATCCTGCCCCACACTCCCCGTAAGGACCTGACGTGGAGGAAAAAAGAATCACGATGGCATTTGAGAAGTCTCTCGATTTGATGCGACTGGCCGAAATGGCCGCTGCCCGCCACAAGGGCGTGTGCCTGGTTGAGGTGAGCGCGGAGTTCGGCGTCAATCTGCGCACTGCCCAGCGCATGATCCGGGGCCTGGAGGCAGCGTTTCCGAGCGTTGAGTTCTCGACCGACCAGGATCGGCGGCGCTGGTGGAAGCTGAGTGACACGAGAATTCTCGGAATGCAGGGGATCCGTGACGGCGAGTTGGAGGCTTTGGACATGAGCATCCGCCGCGCCCAGCGCGAAGGGGCCACCAAGGATGTCTCGACCCTGATTTCTCTGCGGGATCGGCTATTGGCCACGATGCCGTCATCGCATGCGCGGCGGGCTGAAGTGGACGCGGAGGCTATGCTGGAGGCGCAAGGCTATGCCTGCCGCCCGGGGCCGCGCGTGCAGGTCGAGCCTCACATACTGGGCGCGATTGCCGTGGCGATCAAAGCGCCGTTCTCCCTGACCATTGCCTATCGGGGCGCAAGTGATGCCGCCGCACTGGACCGCGTGGTGGAGCCCTACGGCATGCTGCTGGGGATCCGGCAGTACCTGATCGCGCGCGATCTCGGCAACGAACGGGCCTTCCGCCGCTTCCGGCTTGATCGCATCACCAGTGCCAAGATCACCGGTCAGTCCTTCGCCCGCGACCCCGACTTCGAGTTGGACGCCTACGCCGCCCAGTCCTTCGGATCCTACCATTCAGACGCGGAATACCACCCTGTCATCTGGCGCTTTGCACCCCGCGCGGCTGCCGCAGCACGCGAGTTTTCATTCCACCCCAACCAAGTGGTCACCGAAGATCCAGGCGGCGGGCTGACCGTCGCGTTCACCGCCAGCGGTTGGGTCGAGATGGTGTGGCATCTCTACAAGTGGGGGGATCAGGTCGAGGTGATCGCCCCGGTCGAGCTGCGGGACATGGTGCGGGGGCATCAGCGTGGCGATGTGGGGGTGTTGCCGTAAGGGGGAGCAGCCCGGAACGGCTAAATGAAGGGCCGTCAGTTACGCAATGGGCGGAAAGCGGACGTTCGCAGACAGCCTTGTCCCAAGCGCTGGCGCGACGGGAGCGCTCACACGTCGCCTGACGGGCAAGCTTCGTGCGGCCGACAGAAACTGACCCTGCCAAGGTCAGACGCTCACGCCGAAGACCCAGCCGACACCTGCAGTGATCGCCATGGCGGCGGCACCCCAGAACAGGACGCGGGCCGTGGCCGGCAGTTTAGGCGCGCCACCTGCCGCGGCGCCGATGGCGCCAAGGGCCGCAAGGCTGGCCAGTGTCGTGATGACAACCGCAGGGATAATCTGCGCCTCCGGGGCCAGCAGCGCGGCAGCGAGCGGTATGGCGGCGGCTATGGTGAAGGTCACACCAGAGGCGAAGGCCGCTTGCAGGGGGTTGGCGGTGTGAACTTCGGACAGACCCAGCTCATCGCGGGTGTGGGCGGCAAGGGCATCTTTCGACGTCAGCTCTCGCGCCACCAGCGCCGCCGTTGCCGATGACAGGCCACGGGATTCGTAGATCGAGGCCAGTTCAGCCTCCTCGGCTTCCGGCGTGTCGATCAGCGCCTGCTTTTCACGGGCGATGTCAGCGCGTTCGACGTCGGATTGCGAACTGACCGAGACATACTCCCCCGCCGCCATCGACATGGCCCCGGCGGCAAGGCCTGCCGCACCAGCCACCAGTACCGCTGTCGGGCTGGGGTCGGCGGCGGCGACACCGACGATGAGCGAGGAGACCGAAACGATCCCGTCATTGGCACCGAGGACGGCCGCACGCAGCCACCCGGCGCGGTCGAGGTAGTGGAGCTCTTTGTGAGCAGAGGTGTAGGCGAGGGTCATCTTGAATGGTCCTGATATGGGGTGCCGCACAGTAGGATGCTGGCAGAAAAGCCGGTGGATTTGCCGGGAAGCGGGGAGGTGAGGCACAGGGGCGACCCGATCCGCTCGGCGATGGTGTTGACTAGGGCAAGTCCAAGGCCGCTGCCCTCACCTGCGTTGGTGCCGCGCACGAAACGGCCGGAGAGGGCCGCAAGGTCATCGGGCAGGATCGAGGGGCAATCGTTTTCGACCGTGAGCCTACCTTCCGCGTCGAGGGTG
>CAIXBE010000296.1 GCA_903917595.1 uncultured Rhodobacterales bacterium | reverse complement strand
CGGCGCGAGGATATCGGCGATCTTGCCCGCCATTTCATCGACTGGTTCCACCGCACCCAAGGCCTGCCCGCCCGCGCCCTTGCCGACAGCGCCGAAGCGGCCCTGCGTGCGATGCCCTGGCCCGGCAACATCCGCCAGTTGCGCAACATTGTTGAACGGGTGCTGATCTTGGGCGACAGCTCGGGTCCGATCGAGGATCACGAACTGCCCGGCGCCGACCCGAAACCCGAACTGGAGCCAAGCCTGCAGCTGCCCGCCGCCATCGCCGCACTGGCCCTGCGCGAAGCGCGCGAGTTGTTCGAACGCGAATACCTCTTGACCCAGATCAAGCGGTTTGCCGGCAACATCAGCAAGACCTCCAGCTTTGTCGGCATGGAACGCTCGGCCCTGCACCGCAAGCTGAAGTCGCTGGGACTGGTCGGCAACAGCCGTGGCACCGGGCGCGGCTTTGTCGACTTTGATGATTGACGGATCGGCAGGCCCCATGGTTGACCCGTCCGGCCTGATCTGACATGCAACAGGCGACGACGGGACGCGGAGTGTTCGATGAAGGTGATCATCTGCGGGGCGGGGCAGGTCGGCTGGCAGATCGCCCGCCATCTGGCTGGCGAAAAGAACGACGTCACGCTGGTTGACACCAATGCCGATCTGGTGCGCCGCGCCACCGATACGCTGGATGTGCAAGGCGTGGTCGGCTTTTCCAGTCACCCCGATGTGTTGGAGCGGGCCGGGGCGCGTGACGCCGACATGCTGATCGCCGCGACCTATTCGGACGAGGTGAACATGGTCACCTGTCAGGTGGCTCATGTGGCCTTCAACGTCACCCGCAAGATTGCCCGCATCCGGGCGCAGAACTATCTGGACGCGCTTTACGGCGACCTGATGACCCAAGACCGGCTGGCCATCGACGTGGTGATCAGCCCGGAACGTGAGGTGGCCGAGGCCGCCCTGCAACGCCTTGCCGCCCCCGCGACCTTTGACACCGAAAGCTTCATGGGTGGCCGGGCGCAGCTTCTGGGCATCCAGTTGACCGGGGATTGCCCGGTCCTGAACACGCCTCTGCGCCAGTTGAACGAGCTGTTCCCCACCCTGCGCGCCATCGTCGTCGGCATCCGCCGCGAGGGACGGCTGTTTGCTCCCGAGCCCGGCGACCAGTTGCTCAGTGACGATCAGATCTACGTCTTCACCCATATCGAGGACGTCAACCGGGCGCTGGAAATCTTTGGCAAGAAGACCAAAAAGCAGGAACGCATCGTCATTATCGGCGGCGGCAACGTTGGCCTTGCGGTGGCTCGGGCGCTGGAGGCACGCACCGACCGGGTCCGCGCCAAGATCATCGAAAAGAACCGCGCCACCGCCGAATTTGCCGCCGATGCGCTGCAGCGAACCATCGTCTTGCACGGCGACGGCATGGACATCGACCTGTTGATGGAGGCCGCAGTTGACCGCGCCGACGCGGTTCTTGCGGTCACGGATGACGACAAGACCAACCTTCTGGTGGCCGTCCGCGCCAAGCAGGCCGGGTGCCAGATGACCATCGCACTGGTCAACGACCCGACGCTGGCGCCGCTGATGTCCCCCCTGGACATCGACGCATATATCAACCCGCGCGCCACAACTGTATCCTCGATCCTGCGCCATATCCGCCATGGCCGGGTCCGCGCAGTCTATTCCCTTGGCGACGCCGAGGCTGAATTGATCGAGGCGCAGGTCCTGTCCACCTCGCCCCTGTCCGGGCGTCTGGTCCGCGACATCGCGTTTCCCGAAGGTGTGCTGGTCGGCGCTGTGATGAAGGGCGACAAGGTCCTGAAGCCGACCGGCGACCTGCGGATCGACCCCGGCGATGTCATCGCCCTTTTTGCCATGGCCAGCGATGTCCCCGAGGTCGAGCGTCTGCTGCAAGTTTCGATCGACTTTTTCTGATGCGCCGCCGGCTTGCCGAAACGCCCTTGCTGGTCGTGCTTTGCGCGGTGACCGGCTGTCTGACCTTTGTCCCGGCCATCCACGGCGTTGCGACCGGCCAGTATGAAGCGGCGCGAGCGTTCTTTTACTCCGGGCTGATCCTGCTGATCCTGACGGCAATGCTGTGGATCGCGACCGCCGCCTACAGCCCGCGCGATATTGCCCGCAGCCAGTTGGGGTCCTTGGTCAGCGCCTTTTTTATCCTGCCCCTGATCATGGTGTTGCCGCTGCTGGAGGCGGTGCCGGATACCTCATTCGTGAACGCCTGGTTCGAGATGACATCCAGCTTCACCACCACCGGGGCCTCGGTCTTTGCGCCAGACCGGCTGTCCGACACGGTGCATCTGTGGCGCGCCTGCATCGGCTGGTTCGGCGGGCTTCTAACCCTGCTGGGGGCCTTCGCCATCCTGACCCCGCTGAACCTTGGCGGGGTCGAGGTGGCCACCGGTCGCGTGCCCGGACGCGGCACCTACAGCGCGGCCCAGGTCTCGGGTTCGGTCGAACCTTCGGACCGCATGGTGCGCCTTGCCATCCAGCTTTTGCGGCTCTTCACCGCGCTGACGCTGTTGTTGTGGTGCGGGCTGATGCTGATGGGCGACGGGGCCACAACCGCGCTGATCCACGCGATGGGCACCTTGTCGACATCCGGCATCTCTGGCCAGACCGGCTTTTCCAGTGCGGCGGCGGGGGTCCCGGGCGAGCTTCTGGTGCTTGGCTTTCTGGTCTTTGCGATCAGCCACCGGGCGCATCAGCGCCTTGGCATCGGGTTTGGCCGCAGCGGCCGTTTGCACGACGATCCCGAACTGCGGCTGGCTGCGGTGCTGGTCCTGTTGGTCACAGCCATCCTGCTGGTCCGGCACGGATTTGCCATCAATGGCGGCAACGGCGGCGCGGGGCAGATGCTGGCGGCGCTTTGGGGTGCCGTCTTTACCGCCACCTCGTTCCTGACCACGACTGGCTATGTCTCGGCCGACTGGCAGGACGCGGCGCAGTGGTCCGGCATCGGGCCGCCCGGGCTGATCCTGCTGGGCCTTGCCATGGTCGGCGGCGGCACAGCAACCACGGCGGGCGGGGTCAAACTGTTGCGGGTTTTGGCCCTGTTGCGGCAAACCGAACATGAATTGCAGCGGATCGTCCACCCGAACCTGATCGGGGGCGGTGGCGCCGATGCCCGCCGTTTGCGCCGCGAGGGCGCGCAGCTGGCCTGGGTTTTCTTCATGCTGTTTGCCGCCGCCATCGCGCTGGTCGTGGCGTGCCTGACGCTTCTGGGGCTGGATTTTCAGTCCGCACTGGTGCTTGCGATTGCGGCACTGACCACCACCGGGCAACTGGCCGAGTTGGGAAGCGCCGATCCGATCAGCTATGCCGCTTTGTCGGACCCGGTGAAGCTGGTCCTTGGACTTGCAATGATCGTCGGCCGGCTTGAGACGCTGGCGCTGTTTGCGTTCTTCCTGCCGCTTTTGCGCCGCGATGATTGACGGCCTTGAACTTGCAGTTGTTTTTGCTCTGGAAACTCTGCCAAAGCCGCATCATACTGCAGGTGCAGCCGCCGATGGCGGGAATGACTGGGGTTTGGTCCAGTGACGACGCGACAGTGAAGCACAATAAAAACAAGGCAAAAAGCAATGGCCGCCGACAAGCAAAACCTGCAAGACGCATTCCTTAATCATG
>CAIXBE010000295.1 GCA_903917595.1 uncultured Rhodobacterales bacterium | reverse complement strand
TTCAAGACCGCCTGCATGCGCGGTACTCAGGCGCGGATGTCGACCGAATACCTGCATCACGTGCAGGATGCCGAGGGTGTAACCACCACCTGCCTTGACCGGCTGACGGGAAAAGAGGTGACGATACGGTCGAAGTTCCTTGTCGGCGCGGATGGCGGCAACTCGCTTGTCGCGGCACAGGAGGATCTTCCCTTTGAGGGCAAGATGGGCGTTGGCGGGTCAATGAACATCCTGTTTCGGGCCGACCTGTCGAAGTACGTGGCGCACAGGCCAAGCGTCCTTTACTGGGTCATGCAGCCCGGTGCCGACGTGGGCGGCATTGGCATGGGCCTTGTCCGGATGGTGCGCCCGTGGAACGAATGGCTGATCGTCTGGGGCTATGACATCAATCAGCCCGCACCGAAGGTGGATGCAGCCATGGCAACCGAGGTTGCCCGCCAGTTGGTCGGCGATCCAAACCTTGAGATCGAGCTGATTTCGGCCAACACCTGGACAGTCAACAACATGTACGCGACCCATATGCAGAAAGGCCGCGTTTTCATCATGGGCGATGCCGCACACCGCCACCCGCCGTCGAATGGCCTTGGGTCGAACACGTCGATCCAGGACGCCTTCAACCTGGCGTGGAAGCTGGCAGCCGTGATCAACGGGCAGGCCACGACGAAGTTGCTGGACAGCTATTCTGTCGAACGTGCGCCGATTGCCAAACAGATCGTCACGCGTGCCAACCAGTCCATCGGCGAATTCGGACCCATCTTTGGGGCTCTTGGCATGACCGGCGGCACCGATGTCGAGAAGATCAAGGCCAGCATGGACGCCCGTTGTGATGCGACCCCTGAGGCCGAGCGGCAGCGCGCCGCCATCCGCGAGGCGATTGCGTTCAAGAAATACGAATTCGATGCCCACGGGGTTGAGATGAACCAGCGCTATGCCTCGGGCGCTGTGGTCACCGATGGGCAGGTTGAACCGGCCTTCCAGCTGGATGCCGAACTGTATTACCAGCCCACCACCTGGCCCGGTGCGCGCCTGCCGCATGTCTGGGTCTTTGACCAGAACGGCAGCCGCAAAACCTCGACCCTTGATATCTGCGGGCATGGTCGCTTTACCCTGCTGACAGGCATCGGGGGCGAGGCTTGGGTTGCGGCGGCAGAGGCGTTGGCGCAGGAAATGGGTCTGCCCATCACCGCCCATCTGATCGGCCCGCGTCGCAAGATCACCGACCACACCGGCGACTGGGCCCGCGCCTCCGAGATTTCGGACTCGGGCTGCCTGCTTGTCCGCCCTGACCATCACGTTGCATGGCGCGCCGCTGACATGACCGCCGATCCGGCGGCCGATTTGCGCCGCGTCCTGCGCGCCATCCTTGGCCATTGAGGGAGCCTGCCGATGACCGCCCTGAAACGCCCCTGGACCAAGTATCCGTATTTCGAGGAAGACACCTCCGCCGAGGTCGTCCTTGCCCGCATGGGTGCGGCCACCGACCCGCGACTGGCCGAGGTGATGACCTCTGCCATCAAACACCTGCATGCCTTCGTCAAAGAGGTGCGCCCAACCCATGAAGAATGGCTGACTGCGATCAAGTTCCTGACCGAAACCGGCCATATGTGCAGTGACTGGCGGCAGGAGTACATCCTTTTGTCCGACACGTTGGGCGTCACCATGCTGGTCGATGCGATCAATCACAGCCATGGGGACGGCGCGACGGAAAACACCATCCTTGGCCCCTTCTACGTCGAAAACCCGCCGCACCGCGAGAACGGCGCAAACATCTGCCTTGATGGCAAGGGCGAGCCGCTGACGGTGCAAGGCAGGGTGGTCGACACAGCCGGCAATCCGATTGCCGGAGCCACGGTAGACGCGTGGCAAACCAACGACGACGGCTTTTATGATGTGCAGCAAAAGGGCGTTCAGCCCGACATGAACCTCCGTGGCATCTTCACTACGGACGCCAAAGGTCGCTTCAGCTTTCGCAGCGTGAAACCCCGCTACTACCCGATCCCGTTTGATGGCCCCGTTGGCAAACTGCTCGGCGCCATGCAGCGCGGCCCGAACCGTGCGGCCCATATCCACTTCATCGTCAAGGCCCAGGGCTTTGAGACCGTCATCACCCATGTCTTCCCGCCCGACTGCCCCTATCTGGAGCTGGATGCCGTTTTTGGCGTGAAGGAAACGCTGATCGGCGATTTCCGCCAGACCGGCACGCCCTCGGCCCCCGAATGGCAGCTGGACTGGGACTTCACCTTGGCACCCAGCCGATGAAACCCTGCATCATCTGCGTGGCAATCACCGGCTCACTGCCGCGCAAGGCCGACAACCCGGCGGTTCCGATCACGGTGCCTGAGCAGATCGAAAGCACCCACGCCGCGTTCGAGGCCGGGGCCAGCATCATGCACGCCCATGTCCGCAATGGCGACGAAACCCCTTCTTCCGACCCCGAGAAATTCGCCCGGCTGAAAGAGGGCATCGAAAAGCACTGCCCCGGCATGATCATCCAGTTCTCGACCGGCGGCCGTTCTGGCGCGGGGAAAGCACGCGGTGGCATGCTGCCCCTGCGGCCCGATATGGCCAGCCTTTCAGTCGGATCGAACAACTTCCCCACCCGCGTTTACGAAAACCCACCTGACCTCGTCGATTGGCTCGCCGCCGAAATGCTGACGCATGACGTCAAGCCCGAGATCGAGGCATTCGACCTTTCCCACATTCATCAGGCCGCAGCGATGCAACGCGACGGACGGCTGAAGTCGCCTGCCTATATCCAGTTCGTCATGGGCGTGAAGAACGCCATGCCCGCCGACCGTGACACGTTCGATTACTATATCCGCACTGTCGAACGTCTGCTTCCGGGCTCGGAGTGGTGCGCGGCAGGCATCGGTCCGGCGCAAATCACGCTCAACGAATGGTGCGTCACTTCAGGCGGCCATGCCCGCACCGGGCTTGAAGATAACATCCGGCTGGATCGCGACACGCTCGCCCCGTCAAACGCAGCACTGGTGAACCGGCTGGTGCAGCTCTGCCATCGCCATGACCGCCCCGTCGCGACGCCCTCCCAGGCCCGTGCCATGCTGGGCCTTCGCAAGTTCTGATCCTTGCTGGTTCATTGCGTGGACGATTTGGCCGGTTCTGGAGTTCGGACTCTCGGGCAAGGTTGGACAAGCTGCTGCGTTTCGCAGTCATATTTGGCCCAAGTGGGAGGGCAACGACTGGATCGGTCGAATAGGGAATGATTGCCTTTTGTTCCTCAGAGCCCACTTCAGTGAAGGTGGCCAAGCCCTCATGAACGACCGTTATCCAGGGATCTTGCGGTAAATCGCAGCGCCCTCAAACGACCGCTTTCCGCCCTTAGAGGTCATTGGCACAAGATGCAGCGACCGGCCGCTTCATGTTCCGGCGTACCAATCGATCTTCAGTTTGCGACCTTGAACACCGGCACGAATGACGCAGGCGCAAGGGATTCCGCCGTGCCGATACTGTCGATGTTCTCAAGTGTCAGCGTGACGATCCTTGGTCCGGCATGGCTGATCGTAAGTTTGCCTTCGATTGCGCGTACAGCAAGTTCTACTGCCAACCGGCCTTGCAGCACGGCGAAATCGGTCGGGGCTGCCAGAATGCGACCGCGCTTGATGCCACGATAGACGCCGTGACTGACATAAGTCGACACGACGCCGATCTTGTCGTTCAACCCCCGCGCTCGTAGTACCGAAATGGCCGCTTCCGCCATTGGCCCGCTGCCCACCAGATAGTCGATGTCAGGCACAGTATCGAGCACGTCTTCGACAAGAAGAACCTGTTGCTCCAGCCCAGTGTCGCCAAACCGCGTGGCGACGATTTCGGCCGAACTATCGGCAAGGGCCTCCAGAAATCCGCGCTCGACGAACTGCACCCAGCCGGCCCCCTTGGGGCCGGGAAACCAGGCTAACCTTACCGGCGCGCTGCCCTTGGGATGCCGTTTGGCGATTTCGCGGCCTGCCGCTGCCCCCATCTCGCGCCAGGAAACGCTGGATTTGGCTGTGATGCCCGCGTCGTCAATGTCGTTGACGGCCGCAATGACCGGCATCTGCCCGGCGATTTTTACGACGCTTGGGGTCAGTCCCTCATAAGACACGGCTCCAAGAATCAATGCGTCCATCTGGCGCTCACCGCAGGCTTCGACCTGCTCGATCTGGCGGGCGAGGTTCGGGTAACCGCCCGCCTCGTAAAGGTCGAAGGACACGCCGAGACGCTTGGCTTCTTCGACCATTCCGTAGTTGACGCTTAGCCAATAGGCATCTTTCAGATGCGGATAGATCACACACAGCCGCCAAGGGTTTTCAGCGTGGTCAAGGGGTTGGTAAATCTGCGCCTCGGTCGGACTGTTGTCGTCAAAGGCAACAGTCGGCAATTGCAGCTCCCACGTATCGGCGGCGGCGCCGATAGCGGCAAATGCCGCCAGTCCACAAACGAGGAGGGATTGCAGAAATTTCATGCCTTTGCCCGCGTAGCCCCCTATTCTGGCGAAAGTTCACGGGTAGGGTGCACGAAAGATGCCGCTCAAGTCCAGCCTGTCGCGCGCAAGCCTTGGACGCATGCTGTTGATGGCCTTTCTGGTCATCGCGGGACTTCCCGCCATCACTGGCATCCTCGGCTGGTTCGAGTTGCAGGAGGTGGCGCGCAACCAGACAACGGTTGTTACCGAGGCCATCCCGGCGATCTCGGAAGTGCGGGGCTTTACCGCGGAAAGCAGCCGCATCGTGGCCGTGGCTCCCGAGTTGGCGGCCGTCACCACCGAAGCCGCGCGGCGCGAGCGTGCGGCTTACCTCTTCGCCCAGGTTGATGCCTTGACCCGACGGGTTGCGCGCTATGCAGACACCGGCAATCCGGCCCCCGCGGGCCTGGCGCAGGCCGAAGCCGACGTGCGCGGCAGCATCGAGCAGCTGGACCGGTTGGTGCAAAACCGGATCATCGCCACCGAAGCGCGATCCGCGCGTCTGACGGCCGGTCTTGTGGCGACGACCGAGCTTTTGGAAATTGCCGACACGCTGGTGGCCAATGCCCAGATGGGTACGGCTGCGGCGATTTCAAACCTTTATGACCTCGAAAGCACCGGACCGGACACGGAAACGCGTCTGGATACCTTGGACAAGCTGATCGAGGTCGATCTTTTCCGTCAGGGGCTGATGTCGGAAATGCGGTCACATATCGGCGAGGTCGGGCTTTTGCTGAACCGCATCGTGACCGTGCAAGGCCAGACAGAACTTGCACAGTTGCAGGCGACGCTGGAGGGAAGGATCGACATTGTCACGCGGCGGATTCTGTCCGTGAATGACCCGACCCGGGCCGAACGCGCGCTGTCCTTGTTGCAGATGATCCGTCCCAGTTCCGCCCCGCCGCCAGAGGCTGAGGATCTGTTCAATCTGACAAAGGGCATTCTGGACCTGAACCGCCTGATTGCCGACGCTCAGGGCAAGGTCAGCGCGGCTGCGGCACGTCTGGACGACGAGGCGCAGGCCTTGGCTGACCAGATCACCGCGCGGGCCGTGCAGGCGGGCGATGAGGCCACCGGCGCAATCCGCGCCACCCAGCAGCTCTACGCTTGGGGCTCGGTGGCGGCGCTGATGATTTCGCTTGCTGTGGTCTGGTTCTATGTGCGCGGCAACATCACGCGGCGGTTGGCGGCGCTGTCGGGAACTATGGCGCGGCTTGCGCATGGCGAAACGGTTGGCCGTATCGTACCGCAAGGCATTGACGAGATTTCGGAAATGGAAGCGGCGGTCGAGGTCTTTCGCCTGCAAGGCATCGAGAACCACGCCCTTGCCACCGAGCGCGACCAGAACCTGACCGAATTGCAGCGCCACCGGCTGGAACTGCAATTGCTGGTGGCCGAACAGACCAAGCAGTTGCGTGGCGAGGTCAGCGCCCATGCCGAGGCTCGCAAGCGGGCCGAAGCCGCCGACCGGGCCAAGTCGGAATTCCTGGCGATGATGAGCCACGAGATTCGCACCCCGATGAATGGCGTCCTGGGCATGCTGCGCAGTCTCGGCCGCGACGGGTTGACCCCGCGACAGCAACGCCAATTACGGGCCGCCCACGCCTCGGGCGAGGGGTTGATGGCAATTCTGAACGACATTCTGGACTATTCCAAGATCGAAGCCGGGGCCGACCGGCTTACTGAGGTGACCTTTTCACCGGGCGATCTGTTCCACGACATTGCGCTGCTGATGGCCCCCAGTGCGCAGGAAAAGGGGCTGGCGCTGCATCTGGACCTGCCCGCCGACATCCCGGACGCCGTAATCGGCGACATGGGCAAACTTCGCCAGATTCTGTTCAATCTTGTCTCCAACGCCGTCAAGTTCACCGACCTGGGGGAGATCCGGTTGACGGTCACGGCCACCGGGCCCGAAGATCGACCCCATCTGAACTTTACCGTCAAGGATACCGGCAAGGGAATTGCCGAGGGCGCGCAGGGCCGGGTGTTCGGAGTGTTCGAGCAGGAAGACGCCCATACCGCCCGGCAATACGGCGGCACGGGTCTGGGGCTTGCGATCTGCAAGCGATTTGCCGACGCGATGGGGGCAAGCCTGACCGTGAAAAGTATGGCCGGAGCGGGAAGCACCTTTACCCTCTCGGCCGAGTTCGCCTGTGGCGATCCGGCGGATTTGCCCGCCCTTCCGCTTGTCGCCGAAGTTCAGCACGCCGCACATACGCTCAGGGCGCTGGTCGTGGAAGACAATGACATCAACCAGATGGTCATCCAGACCTATCTGGAGGATATGGGCCACGCAGCCAAGGTGGTGGCGTCAGCCGAGGCAGCACTTGTTGCCCTGCGGGAAGGCCGCTTCGATGTGGTCCTGATGGACGTCAACTTGCCGGGCCTGTCGGGAACTGCCGCCACGCGCAAGATCAGGGCCATCGCGGATAACCGGATCGCCACCTTGCCGATCATCGGCATCTCCGCCCATGTGCAAGAGGCGGACATCCTGGAAAACCTCGCGGCGGGAATGTCGGCAGTGCTGGCCAAGCCCCTGTCGCCCGAAGCCTTGCAAGCCGCCCTTCGCGCGCATGTGGCGCAAGAACATGCCCTAACGGAACTGTCGCAGGACATCGGGGATGACCGGGCCGCAGGCTTGGCCCGGGTTTTTCTTGATGGCCTGCCAAAGAGCTTGGCCGCCATGACCGCGGCCGCCCGGACAGCCGACCATTTAGCCCTCGCGCGGGTGGCTCATCAGTTGAAGGGCGCGGCCGGCAACTTTGAGCTGATTGCGCTGACGACCAGTCTTGCCCGTCTTGAGACGCTGGCCGAACAAGGCCCTTCCGATGCCCTTGAAACCTGCCTTGATGAGCTTCCGGGCGTGGTGGATCTGGCCGCCTTGGAAATCAACGCCGCACTGGAGTTGATGGAGTCCGTCCTCAGTCAAGCTGCGCAGTGAAGACAGAGCCTTCACCATGCGAAGTGGTGAAGATACGCGGTGCCTTGGGGTCGTCGTCCAGCTTGGCCCGCAACCGTTGCACCAAAACGTCGATCGTGCGGGTGTTTGTGCCATCTTGCCGGTGCGTGATCGCTGAAATCAGACGGTCGCGGTCCATGACGGTGCCGGGATTAAGAACGAACACCCGCAACAGTTCATATTCCGCACGGGTCAGCGAAATCGAATCTCCGGCGGGGTTGGTCACCTGTCTAGATCCGACATCAAAGGTGAAGCCGTTGAAATGCAGCACACGGCGCGTCAGGGCGCGCATGGCAGCGGTGCGACGAAGCAGGTTCTTCACCCGCGCCAGCAACTCGCGCCGGTTGAAGGGCTTGCAGACGTAGTCATCCGCCCCCAATTCCAGCCCCACGATGCGGTCAACGTCATCGGTGCGGCCAGACAGAAGGATGATGCCGATTTCCGACCGTGCCCGCTGTTCGCGGGTGATTTCCAGGCCATCTTTGCCCTCAAGATTGATGTCGGCGATCAGCAGGTCGACATTTCCCTGCGACAGGATCTTGTCCGCCTTCTCCGCGCTGCCGCATTCTGAGACCTTGTAGCCAAAGGATTCAAGATAGCTTGCCAGCGCGCTGCGCGTCACCGGCTCGTCCTCGACGATCAGGATGTGCGCGGGTCTGGGTGACATAGTGCCTCTCGGTTCACCTGTTTCCTGTCGTTAACAATTTTTTACAATTAATGCGAGTCCGTTCATGCTCAGGGTCTGACGCATTCACATCCTGTAGCTAGCGTTGAGTCGCAGGGAAGATCTGAGCTTTCCGCAAAACACGGCGCTTCAGCGCAAATCAACAACAGGGAACGCACCATGAAATCTGCCAGATCAATTCTTGCCAGCGCCGCAGTGCTGGCCCTGCTTGCGCCCGCGGCCTGGGCCGAAGATTCTACGGATCCGATCATCATTCCGCTGCACAACTGGTCCAGCCAGATCGTGATGAGCCATGTCGTGGGCGATGTCCTCGCCTCAGCCGGGGCTTCGGTTGAATATGTGACCACCGACAGTCAGGCTGTCTATGAATCTGTCCGTCTCGGCGATGTGTCGCTGGAACTTGAGGTCTGGGAAGGCGCTTTCGGCGCTTCCTTCGACGCGGCCGTCGCCAAGGGTGGCATCCACGCCGCTGGCGCGCATAACGCCGTGACGCGTGAGGACTGGTGGTATCCGATGTGGACCAAGGAGGCTTGCCCCGGCCTGCCAGACTGGAAGGCGCTGAACGAATGTGCCGCCCTGTTCGCAACCCCCGAGACCGGCGACAAGGGTCGTTTTTTGGGCGGTCCCGTGGACTGGCTCAAGCATGACGCCGAAAAGGTCGACGCGCTGGGCATGAACTTTACCGTGGTCAATGCCGGCTCTGCGGCGGCGATCTGGGCCGAACTGGGGGCCGCCGAAAAGACCAAGACGCCGATCGTGGTGTTCAACTGGACCCCGAACTTTGCCGAAGCGGTCTGGCCTGGTGAATTCGTCGAATTCCCGACCTGGGAAGCCGGCTGCAACGAGGACCCGGCTGTCGGATTGTTCCCCGACAAGACCTATGACTGCGGCAACCCAGCCACGGGCTATCTGAAGATCGCGGCATGGGACGGGATGAAGGACAAATGGCCCGCCGCATATGCAACGATCTCCAAAGTCAGTCTGACCAACGCGCAGATCGCGGAAATGGCAAAAATGGTGGACATCGACGGGATGGAACCTGAAGATGCCGCCAAGGCCTGGATGGATGCCAATCCCGATGTCTGGAATGCTTGGCTGAACTAAGCTTTCCGTCGTTCGACCCACGGGCCCATCCGGCAGCCTGCCGGGTGGGCCAAACTGTTGAATTGCGAGGACGAATGTGAGCGAGACCGTCATCTCCTGCCTTGGTGTCAGCAAGATTTTCGGGCCTGACCCCGTCGCACATCTTGCCCGGCTGAAAGCAGATCCGCAAACCTCGTCCGTGGGATATGTGCAGGCGGTGCGGGATGTCGATCTGGATATCCAGCGCGGCGAGATGCTTGTGGTCATGGGCCTGTCAGGGTCGGGCAAGTCCACGCTGGTCCGTTGCCTGTCGCGCCTGATCGACATTACCGGCGGCACCGTAACGATCGAGGGGCAAGACATCGCCACCTTGTCCGAAAGCGCCCTGATCGACCTGCGCCGCCGCAAGATGGGGATGGTGTTCCAAAGCTTTGGCCTTTTGCCGCACCGCACCGTGCTGGACAACGTGGCCTTCCCGCTGGAGATGCGCGGGCAAGATCGCAGCACACGCTATGCCCGTGCACGAGAAATGCTGGAACTGGTCGGGCTGAAGGGCCGCGAAGCCTATTTCCCGCGCGAGCTTTCGGGTGGTCAGCAACAGCGGGTCGGCATCGCCCGTTCGCTGGCGATCGAGCCGGACATCTGGTTCCTTGACGAACCCTTTTCTGCGCTGGACCCCTTGATCCGGCGCGAAATGCAGGATGAATTCCTGCGTCTGAAGGGACTGTTGAACAAGACCATCATCTTCATCACCCATGATTTCGACGAGGCCCTGCGTCTGGCCGACCGCATCGCCATCATGAAGGACGGCCGGATTGAGCAATGCGACACGCCGGACCAGATCGTGCTGCATCCTGCGACGGAGTATATTGCGAAGTTCACGGCCGAGATTGACCGCGCCCGGGTGGTGCGGGCGGGCTCTCTGGCGCGTCAGCTGAGCGGCGCCGCCGAAGGCGAGGCTGTCGCGGCCACCCGGACCATCCGCGATCTGGCGCGTCTGCTTGTGGCGGACCGCCGCGAGGTTATCCCTATCGCCGACACGGAAGGAAAGATCATCGGCGGGATGAACCGGCAAGAGGCGCTGGACGTGCTGCTTGGAGAGGCGACATGACGTCACCCGCTGCCCGTGGCATTGGCATGGCCGGGCTCTTGTTCGCCCTTGCGCTCTGTCTCGCCCTTGGCAAACTCATACTGCCCGAAGGCCTGATCCGCCCGCCAGAATGGCTGGTACAGCCCTTTGCCGACTGGATCAACGCCGCGTTCTATTTTCTGCAGAACGACCTTGGCCTGATGTCCCTGACGCGCGCCTTTTCCGACGTGGTCGAGTGGCTTTTGGATGTAACGGCCAACCTTCTTTACGGCAAAAGCCGCTGGCCCAACATCGGCCCAATCCCGTGGATCGTGATCGCCGTCACAGCCTTCATGGCGGGATATGCGCTGAAGGGCTGGCGCTTGGCGGCCCTGTCAGGCGGCACCTTCGTTTGGATAGCCCTAATGGGCCAATGGAAATGGGCGATGGAGACGCTGTCAGTCATCGTGGTGGCGGCCCCTTTCTCGGTCTTTCTGGGGCTTCTCATGGGCGTGCTGGCGTGGCGATCGCCCAGGTTCGAACGGGTGTTGAACCCGATCCTGAACATCGCGCAATCTCTGCCACATTTCGCCTACATGATCCCGGTCGTGGTCTTCATTGGGGTCGGACCCAAGGCCGGGGCCATCGTGACCATCATCTTCTCGGTCCCGCCGATGATCCGCATGACCCTTCTCGGCCTGAAGAAAGTGCCCGAAGAGGTTATCGAGGCGGGCAAGATGGCAGGCTCGACCCGCTGGCAACTGCTGACCCGAGTGCGCATTCCGACCGCACGCTCCGAAATCCTGATCGGGGTCAATCAGGTCATCATGCAATGTCTGGCGATGGTCGTGCTGGCAAGCTTCATCGGCATGCCGGGACTGGGGCAGAAACTGCTGCAACTGCTGCAGTCTCTGAAGATCGGACTGTCGGTGGAAATCGGCGTGACCATTGTTCTATTGGCGGTCACTTTAGACCGGCTGTCCAAGGCCTGGGCCCTGCGCCTGCCCGAACATGGCGCGCCAAGCGCACAATGGCTGCAGCGCAACCGCCTTTTGGTCATCTGGATTTCGCTCTGCGCGGCGGGTTTCGTTCTGGCCCAACTTGTGCCCTATCTTCACGAGGTGGAGCGCAGGCAGGCGCTGTCAGTTGCTGGCCCGATTGACGCCGCGATGGATCAGGTCATCCGGCTTATCGCCCCAGTCACCGCATGGCTGCGCTGGTTCCTTATCACCTGGGTGCTGATCCCCATGCGCGACGCCTATCTGTGGCTTCCGTTCACAGCGGTTTTGGCGCTTTTGGCCGCTGTCGGCTGGGCCGTCGGGGGGATGCGTTCGGCGCTGATCTGTCTGGCCTATTTCGGGCTGATCGCCATGTCCGGCTGGTGGGACCGCGCGATGATCACGGTCTATATGGTCAGCATCTCGGTTTTGATCGCTGCCTTGATCGGCCTGCCGGTTGGCATCTGGGCCGCGTGCAATCCGACCCGCGCGGCACGGATCCTGCTTATTTGCGACACCGCGCAGACCTTCCCAAGCTTCATCTACCTGATCCCGGTCATCATGCTGTTCGGCGTGAACGACGTCGCCGTTGTGGCGGCCGTGGTGGTCTTTGCCGCCGTTCCCATCGTGCGTTACACGATCGAGGGCCTGTGCAATGTGCCACCCGAACTGGTCGAGGCCGCCGAAATGAGCGGTGCCAACCGGCGGCAGACCCTTTGGCATGTCCAGTTACCGATGGCGCTGCCGACCATGCTGGTCGGCGCGAACCAGTCGGTGATGTTTTCGTTGTTCATGGTGATCATCGCCGCCTTCATCGGCACGCAGGACTTGGGCCAGGAGATGCAGCGGGCCTTGTCTTCAACCGATGTCGGCAAGGGTTTGGTTCTGGGCTTCGCCGTCGCCTTCATGGGCCTGATGACTGATCATTTGATCAGCCGATGGTCCGATGACAGGAAACGCGCCTTGGGGGTGTAGACGGGCGCCCGGGTGCCATCGATCAATATGTTTCCGGCCAGACCGGGGTAGGTAACGGGCTGACTACCGGCCACGAGATCCCTGTCAAACGAAACAGCACCTGAGGACAGTCCGGTAGGTGGTCACGATCGATGCCCCGACGTTCAGTCACCACGGTCCGAACGGCCGCTCCTCGCCCTTCGCATCTTTGATGCTCCTCTACCGATGTGATCGGCCCATTGCTGCCGTTCGGCACAAAGTTGATCAATAGCAGTTTTGCGATCTTCTCAGGGGAGCCTGTACAGGCGGCGGCGTGTGCTGGAGAGACTGGGACTATTGTCGAACCTTCTCTGGCGGGCGCCGCCCGGGTCGCAAGTTTCTTCCCCGGATCCGGTCCGGCGACAGAAGGAGAGCCAAGGTCACGCCAACAGGGGCGCGCCGCCTTCGGCAGTACGGAGGGCTATGAACGGGTCGATCAGTTCCGCACATGCGGCAAGACCTACAGGCGGCTGGAAATCGCGCAGGATCGATTGCCACAGGCCCCGCGCGCGCTCGGTGGCGGTCAGCGAGCCTGCCTCGGTCCAGGTGCCAAAGTTTGTCGCGTCGGTGACAAGCGGCTGATAGAATGCTGTTCTATAACGGGCCATCGTGTGTTCTGTGGCAAAGAAATGCCCGCCCGGCTGCACATCCTCGATAGCCGCATAGGCAATCGCAGCCTCATCGCCGGGCGTTGGCGTGCACATCTCGGCGATGGATTGCAGCACATCGACATCCGTGATCAGCTTTTCCAACGACACGCTGAGGCCCCCCTCCAGCCAGCCCGCTGCGTGGATTAGCACCGTCGCCCCTGCCAGCACCGACCCCCAGACCGCCAGACCATTTTCCTGCGCCGCCTGCACGTCGGGTGTGTTGGACGCCGATCCGCCCCCCGCCCGCCATGGCAGGCCGATGTACCGCGCCAATTGCCCGGTGCCGATGGTCGCCTTCATATGCTCGGGCGTGCCGAACAGCGGCGCGCCCGATTTCATGTCCACGTTGGACGAAAAGCTGCCGTAGACCACCGGCGCGCCTTTGCGGGAAAGTTGGGCCAGCGTCAGGCCCGATAGCGCCTCGGCATGTTGCAGGGTCAGTGCGCCTGCCACGGTGATCGGTGCCATTGCGCCCGCCAGACAGAACGGCGTGATGATCGAAATCTGCCCGGCGCGGGCAAAGTCGATGATGCCTTGCGACATCGGCAGGTCCAACTGGCGCGGTGAGTTGGTGTTGATGACGGTATAGGTGTGCGGCTCGGCCTCGAATTCTTCCTGAGTCAGGCCATGGGCAAGGCGGATCATCTCGAACCCATCCAGCACCTGCGCCGTGCCGCGCGCGTAGACGAAGGGGAACTTGTCCGACAGCGTCAGTTGCGCCCGCGTCATCGCATAGTGGCGCAGGTGGGTCGGGATATCCTGCGGCTCGACAAACGGCCCCTGCATGTGCAGCACGTCGAAATGCTGGGTCAGGCGGACGATATCGGCATAGTCGGCAAGGCTGCCAGGGCGGCGGCCGCGCACCGTGTCGGTCACGTTTGGCGCACCGCATCCGGCGATGAAGTTCAGCGCGCCATGGGCAAAACTCACATCCCGGTCGCGGTTGCCCGCGCGGCCCCAGAACGATTTCGGCGCAGTCGCCAGCGCCTGTTGCACAATGTCCTGCCCGATGCGTACCATCAGCGTGTCTTCATCCACCAGCGCCCCGGCGGCCTTGAAGATTGCCCGCGCCTCGGGCAGCAGCACCTTTACTCCCAGATCCTCCAGCACGCGCAGGGAGGTGGCGTGGATGGATGCGATCTGATCCGCGCTGAACACGGTCTGCGGCTGAAACGGGTTGGTCAGGCGGCGGTAGGCCAGTGATCGCGCTGGGGCAACTTCGGCACTGCCCGTGGCACGGCGGCCGCTGCGGCGCGATTCACGCGGGGATTGGGATTCAAGATCAGCCACGCATCAGCCCTCCTTTTGGATCATGGGGTGATGCGGCGATCACCCGTGCCGCGCAGCGAATGCCGACCACAGGTATTTCAAGTTCTGTTCCCGTCGCGGCCCGGTCACGATCAACAAGGGCCAGTGCCAGGCTTTTGCCCACGGTATGCCCATAGCCGCCCGAGGTGACGAAGCCTACCCGTCTGGCACCCTCCCACACTGGCTCGAACCCCGTGGCATCTGCATCAACTGCGTCGATTTCCAGCGTGACCAGAGTCTGTGCCGATGGCCCGGATTCGCTCCGCCGCAAGGCTGCGTTACGCCCGATGAAATCGCCCTTGGCGAAGTCGATCCAGCGGTCCATACCCGTCATCTGCGGGGAATAATCCTGCCGAAACTCGGTGGACCAGATGCCAAAGCTTTTCTCCAGCCGCAGCGTGTTCAGCGCGTAATAGCCCACCTCGCGCAGCCCATGCGTCTGTCCGGCCTGCAACAGAGTGTCGCGCAGGGTCACATGTTCGGCGGCCGAACAGTTCAGCTCGAACCCCAGCTCGCCTGCCACTGACATGCGCGCGGCCTCTGTGCGCACCAGCCCCACGTCCAGCGTGCGGCAGGTCAGGAACGGGAATGCGGGTTTCGAGATATCCTGATGCGTCACCGCAGACAGAATATCGCGCGCGTTAGGCCCGGTCAGCAAGAAGCCTACGGTCGCGTCAGAGATATCCTGCACCGAAACACCCGCCGTCAGAAGGCTGTCAAACCAGCGCATATGCCAGGCGCGCAGGTAATAGGACCCCATGATCCACCAGCGCCCATCGCCCCAGTTGAACACCGACAGATCGCCCATCATCAGGCCGTTTTGCCCCAGCATCGGCGCAAGGCGCACCTGCCCAGGCTCTGGCAAGCGGCAGGCCAGCACGCGGTCCAGCCAGGCCTCGGCCTCCGGGCCGGTCACCTCGTACCGCGAAAAGCCGCTAGTATCGATCAAACCTGCGGTTTGCCGCACCGCGCGGGCCTCGGCCCCCACGATGGCAAAGGCGTTCGACCGGCGCAGGGTCGGCGTCTCGACGAAGTCCTTGGGTGCGAAGTAGACCGGCACCTCTAGCCCCCAGCTGACCGCCCATTGGCAGCCTGCCGCCGTCATCGCATCATGGGCAGGTGCACGCTTCAGAGGGCGGCCCGCAGGCAGGCGTTCATTGGGGTAGGTCATCACGAACCGGCGGGCATAAAATTGTGCCGTGGTCTGTTTCAGATATTCGCGGTTGGCGGCAAATCGGCCATAGCGGGCCACGTCCATCCCGAACACCGCCGCTTCGGGTTCGCCGTCAATCATCCATTCGGCCAGTGATTTGCCCACGCCACCGCCCTGACTGAACCCGGCCATCACGCCGCAGGCGACCCAATAGCCCGGCACCCCCGGCACTGGCCCAAGCAAAGGGTTGCCATCGGGGGTGAAGGTGAAGGCACCGTTGACCCAGCGTTTGATCCCCACCCGTTCCAATGCCGGAAACCGCGCCAGCGCCTTGGTCAGTTCCGGGGCGATGCGGTCAATCTCCTCGGGGATCAGGTCCATGCCATAATCCCACGGCGCGCCATCCATGTTCCAGTGGCGCGGGTTCGTCTCGTATATCCCCAGCAGTGCGCCTTTGCGTTCCTGTCGCAGGTACGAGAACCCCTCAAGATCGGCGGTCAGCGCCAGTTCGCGGTCAAGTGCTGCAATTTCTGGCACATCTTCGGTCACCAGGTAATGGTGCTGCATCGGGGTGACCGGCAGATCGACACCCGCCATCAGACCCACCTGTTTGGCCCAAAGCCCGCCCGCGTTGACCACATGATCGGTGATGATCGTGCCGTGTTCGGTGGTAAGTGCCCAGCCGCCCTCGGCACGGCGCGCCATTGAGAGCACGCGGTTGCGCAAGATCACCTGCGCGCCACGCTTGCGGGCCGCGGTGGCAAAACCGTGCGTTGCCGCGTGCGGGTCCAGATGGCCTTCGTTCTTGTCATAAAGCCCGCCAAGGATGCCGGTCAGGTCGGTAATCGGGCTGACCTCGCCTATCTCTTCGGGGGTCATCAGCCGGGAAGATTCAATTCCGATCGATTGAAAGATCGCCCATGCCGATTTCAGCCAATCCCAGCGGTCCGGCGCACTGGCGATATTGACACCGCCCGTCATGTGCAGACCCAGGCCCATGCCCGTTTCCGCCTCGATCTCGCGGTAAAGGTTGATCGTGTAGGCCTGCAACGCAGCAATGCTAGGGTCGGCGTTCAGCGCGTGAAAGCCCGCCGCCGCATGCCACGTCGATCCTGCGGTCAGTTCCGCCCGTTCGATCAGCGCGACATCGGTCCAGCCCAGCTTGGCCAGATGATACAGAACCGAGGTTCCGACGATGCCGCCGCCAATGACCACCGCCCTGAAATGCTGCATGCGATATCTCCGATTTCGTGAATGGCCGCGGAAGGGTTCGTGCGTCAGGTCTTGCGGAACACGCTGCCATAGGCCGACCCCAACGGCGCCGCAGCCCCTGCCGGAAAGGCCCCTTCGGACAGATAGCGTTCATGGCAGCGCTTCAGCGCAACCGGGTCTATCGTCACGCCCAGCCCCGGCCCTTCGGGCACCTTGACGACACCGCTTTTCGGCACCATCGGCCCGCCTTCGATCACATCGTCGCCGTACCAACGGAATAGTGTCTGGCTGGCCCCGCGCACATGCTCCATCGCCGCCGAGACGTGCAGATAGGCTGCCGACCCCACCCCGGTTTCTCCCGAATGGAAGCGGAACCCTACCCCCATCGCGGCACAGGATCCGATGAAATCCACTGTTCCCCGAATGCCGCCCAGATCATTGATGTTGGTGACAATCGCATCCGGGCAGCCCAGCAACACGGCCTTGGGCAGATCGACTTTGTGGGTGGAAAAGGACACGTCGAAATGCAGCCTAAGCGCCGCCATTTCCTCATAGTTCTCGCAGGGCTCTTCAAACCAAGAGATATCGTAGGGCATCAGTTTGCGCAGCGCGACCCGGGCAGTCGGTAGCGTCCACTTGCCGTTGGCATCCAGCTGTAGCGGGCGGTCGCCAATCGCGGCGCGCACCTCGGCCACCATCCGCACCTCTTCGGCCAGATCGACGGTTCCGACTTTGCCTTCAAATTCGCGGGCGTCGTGATCCTCGATCATCCGGGCACAGAAACGGGCAACGTCTGCAGGGCTCGCCTCGCCCGGCTCATCAGTGCCGGGCAGCCGGTAGCTGAAATACTCAGTCAGCGCGATCTCGGTCCGCACCGCCCCGCCCAACAGACGGGACAACGGCACACCTTCGGTCTTGCCGCGCGCGTCCCACATCGCCATTTCAATGCCGCCGAAAATCCGCCGGTCGCCGATCACATTGCCCCAAGGCGTGTAAGACATGCCCGGCACGCAGTGCTGCATCGCAGGCGAAATATCGCGGATATCATGCCCGACCAGCCGTTCGCCCATCCGCATGACCTCGGCCGCGCGGTCGCCATCGGCGCATTCGCCAAGGCCCCAGACGCCGTCTTCAGTCTGCAACTCGATCACCGTCTTGGTGACAGAGGCGATGGAGCCATAGCTGAACCGATATGGCGCGCGCAGTGGGATGTTTACGGGGGTGGCGCGTATGGATCGGATTTTCATCGGGGTCTCCACAGGGTTGCCGCACGCTATCGCGGAAGCTGGACAAATCAAATTGACAGATCAGTCTCCAGACTATTACCTGAGGTAAAAGGAGTATCTCTTGCGCCATGCGCCTTCGATGACGGGACTTCGCGTGCTGGAGGCGGTGGTGCGCAGCGGATCGCTGTCTGCCGCAGCGCGGGAACTGTGTGTCACACCGGCGGCCATCAGTCACCGGCTCCGTGGCCTTGAGGAGCAGGGCAATGCAGCTCTTGTCCGCCGCGCAGGTGGACGCTTTGTGGCCACGGACGTTGGTCAGCGGGTATTGGATCAGCTTGGTGACGCCTTCCTGCGCATCCGTGCTGCCGACGCGATCCTTTCTGAAGACCGCACAAAATGCTGCATATCTCGGCCTCTTACTCGTTCGCTGTGCTGTGGCTTGCCCCCCGGCTCTCGCAGTTTCGGGATCGCCATCCCGCAATAGAGCTGCATCTGGAACCGTCCCACACCCCCCTGCAGCATTCCGACGCCAATGTTGTTATCCTGCACGCGACACAGCCACCGGAACAAACAGGCTGGACCCGACTTTGCGCTGAATCCTGCGTCGCCGTGGCGCGATCGAACCATCCGATGTTCAACCAGCCTGAAGTTGGGCCTGCAGATGTGCTGAGCGCTAAACTGGTCCATATCGCGCATGGCAAGGGCCCTGAGCCAGGCGAGTTCACTTGGCGGACATGGGCTGAAAGACTCGGTCTGGCGCTTCCTGTGCCTTCGACCATGCTGACGGTCTCGGCCGAACATCTGGCCGTCGATCTGGTGTTGGCGGAAGATGTCCTCACGCTGGTCAACCAGCTAAACGCCGGGCGTCTATTGAGTGAAGGGCGGCTTCGCGCGGTGCCCGGAAGTGCGGTTGTGACCGGCCGCAGCTATTGGGCGCGGCTGGGCGACGCCGACATTGCCGCGCGCAAGTTTCTGTCCTGGATGCAAGCAGGGCTGGCGCTATAAAACGGCGCCAAGGTGGCATAGCTGGTCCACCAAGGCCATATCGACAACCACACCTTCAGCCTCGATCCGCTGACGGTTGGCGTGGCGGCGGTCGCCGGGGATGCGCACGCAAGGTTCGTCCGTCATGTCTGCCAGCAGGCCCTCGATCCGGTTTGCAAGGCCCATGTCTTCCGGGTGAATGGCAATGATGGTCTGACCAAGCCTAGGCGGCCCGCCCAGATCGTCACCCAGTGACGAGGCCTTGTGCGACCAGTTGGCCCCCGTCAATCCGGCCGCCAGAACCTCGACCATCAGGGCCAGCGCGCTGCCCTTGTGACCGCCCGCAGGCGCAATCGTCCCGGCTAAGGCCGCTTGCGCGTTGGTGGTGGGCTGGCCGTCGGCATCCAGCGCCCAGTGCGGCGGGATCGGCTCCCCCCGCGCCGCCGCGCCGGCGAGGTTGACATAGGCGGTGGCTGACGATGAAGAATCCAATACCAGCGGCGCGCCCTTGCGCGGTGCGGCCATCGACCACGGGTTTGTGCCAAAGAACGCTCGCTTCCCGCCCCAAGGTGCCATGGTGGACGAGGCATTTGCGAACATCAGCGCGACCAGACCGCGCCGCGCCAGCCTGCCGGTGAAATAGCCAAGCACCCCGCAGGCGTAGGCGTTGGTGATCGTCATCATCGCAATGCCATGCGCCCGGGCTGCCGCGATCAGGGCCTCCTCACCCGCCTGATAGGCAGGATGTGAAAACCCGTCGGCCGCATCCACCTGGACCACGCCAGGGGCTGGCTGGCGGACCACCGGTTGCGCGGCCCCTGCGATCTTGCCCACTTTCAGATGGCCGCAATACCAGGGCAGATATCCCAGACCGATGCCGCGCGTGCCCTCGGCCTCGGCATCGCGGATCGAACGGGCGACGGCCGCAGCCTGCAAGGAAGAGGCTCCACAGGCTGTCAGACACTCAAGGGCAGCAGTTTCGACGGCGTCGAGGGACAGATTCAGAGTCATTCCGGGCCTTTGTTCACGCCATGTGCAAAATTCGGGCTCAGCCGGACCGCCAAGACCCGCGCCGCGCCATAGTCGATGGCGCGACGCGGATGGATATTGCCTGTAGACGGACACACAGGCACTGGCCCCCCCCGACAGTGCGGGGGGACAAGTCGTCAGCGATCGAGCCAGACGGCCTCAAGGTGCATCTCGCGCAGCGGATGGCGCTGATAGCCCTTAACCGCTTCGACCCGGTGCATGATCAACTGGCTCCAGAAGGGCTGAATGATCACTCCGCTGTCCTGCAGCATCTTCTCCATCTCGCCCATCAGGGGCCGCCGCTTGTCGGGGTCGAAAATGCCAAGCGCCTGTTCCAGCGTGGCGTCAAACACCGGGTCGGAATAGGCGCTTTCGTTCCAAGCCTCGCCCGTTCGGTAGGCGACCGCATAGATCTGGACACCCAAGGGGCGACCGCCCCAGTTTGTGGTCGAAAACGGATACTTCGTCCAGTCGTTCCAAAAGGTTGAACCCGGCATCGAAGTGCTCTTTATCTTGAAACCGGCATCCCGCAATTGCCCGACAATTACAGCGGACGACGTCGCGAGCCAGCCTTCGTCGAGCGAGATCAGTTCCAGCTCGGTATCAGCATGCCCAGCTTCGGTCATGAGCGCGATGGCCGCCTTGGGATCTGCCGAAACGACAGGCAGCGCCAAATATTCGGGGTGAATCGGCGCGACATGGTGGTTTTCCGCGACTGTGCCCAGACCGCCTAGTCCCAGCTCCAGCACGATGGCATTATCAACGGCCATCTGTACAGCCTTGCGAACCTTCGGATCGGTGTAGGGTTCGGCCAGGGTATTCATCCGCGCCACCATTGTAGTTGCGGTCACTGCAGTCTCGCGCACCAGACCCTGGGTTTCAAACAGCTCAACATATTCGGCGCTTGATTCGTCGTTCATGTCGATCTCGCCGCTGCTGAACGCGGAGGCGAAGGCCGCTTCGTCGGTGCCAAGATCAATGAATTCGACCCCGTCCAAGAGCGCCTCGCCGCCCCACCATTTTCCATTCTCGCGCCGCTTCAGCACCGCCTTGCCGCTGACTTCGAACGTGACAAGCTCGAAAGCGCCGGTCCCGATCGGTGCCGTTGCCAGATCGCCACCATCGGGGAAGGATGGGTGCACACAAAGCGCGGGATAATCACCAAAACTGGGGATCAAGGTGATATCAGCCATGCGCAGATTAAGCTGAACAGTGAAATCATCGACCTTGACAATGGCATCATCGGCCGCAGTCTTTTCCTCGCCATTGCGCAGGGCGTTCAGCCGCGAAGCCATTGAGTTACCTTCGACATTCGCGTCGGCCATGCGGCGGATGTTGAACACCACGTCATCGGCCGTGAAGGCGTCGCCGTTTGTCCAAGTCGCGTTCTGGCGCACCTTCAGGACATAGGTTTTGGCATCATCTGACACCTCCCAGCTTTCCAGAAGCGAGGGAGTGAAGCTGCCATCGGCCTCCCAACGCACCAATGGCTCGCAAAACTGGCGGGCGACGTTCGATTTCTGCGGCCAGTCGTAAATGCGCGGATCGTTGATCGGCAGGATCTGCTGGCCGACCTTCAGGGTACCGCCGCGTTTCGGCGTCTGCGCCACCGCCGGGCCAGGGATCGCACCAAGTCCGGTGGCCAGGGTCAGCCCCAGGATGCTGGACAAAGCCAGAAATTCGCGCCGGTCGAGGCTACCCTCTTCGGCTGAACGGGTCAGCGAGGCGAACAGTCGCGCACGCCCCTCGGTCATCGTTTTGGTCATCGAATTGTCTCCTCTAGAAAGTTTGGGGTGGGGCTCAGGGAAGCAGACCATTGCATTGCCGTTCAGACTACATGCCGGTCCAGGCAACCCGAACTGACAAATCCGACCATCGGCTTTTACCTCAGATAAAGGCTTGTGGGCGCGCCCGGCCTGCTCGATGGCACGCTCTGCGTATGTAAGTCGCCGGACGAGGAGACACCACGTCGCGCGGAATTGGGTTTTCAGGATCGCGGCATGACAGCGCGAGGCATGCGTTCGGGAAAGCCAGTCCGGTCGTTTGCCGCTGCCGGTAGGGCCAGTTATAGAAGGTCTTTATGTGCATCCGGGTGAGCCGATCGTGTCCCTGGGCGTGGTGTAGGTTGTGGCTGAGGTGGTCACCGGCGTTTTCCGGCTAGGGTCTGGTTGCTAACGCCAACCTTGACCGGAGATTGCACCAATGACCGACGAGATGATGAACCTGCGGGCGCTTGTTGAGAAGACGCCCGATGCCGATCTGTTGCGCGAGATGATCGGTTTTGCCGCTGAACGGTTGATGGAGCTGGAGGTGGGCGCTACGACTGGCGCTGCCTTTGGTGAGAAGAACC
>CAIXBE010000294.1 GCA_903917595.1 uncultured Rhodobacterales bacterium | reverse complement strand
GGATACGACGGGCGGCCATGTGGCGGCGGCGGGGCAGTTGACGGGGCTGATCGAGCGCTTTCGCAATGAACCGCAGGGTTGGCGCGATGATGTGCTGATTGCAGGCATGATCGATCTGGCCAAAAAGACCGGCGATGTGACGCGGGTGCCGATTGCGCTGACACCCCGGATTTATCCGCAGGGCAGTTTCTGGACGTCGCTTTTTGGCGGCATGTATCTGTTTCGCGATGTCCGGTTCCCGGCGCTGATCGCGAAAAAGCCGGTAGGGCAAGTGCCCATTTCGCCCGTGTTCGACCTGTCGATGCGCAATGAAATTGCCGATTGGCTGACCCGCAACGCGCTGGTGGAACCCATTGTGACGGCGCGGGGCATGGATGCGGGCGCGGTGATCCGGCAGAAGATGGACTTCATCCTGGTCGATGCGGCTGACCGGCTGGGGTTGGACATTGGCGATGCGCGGCGAACGGAACTGCGCAAGGTCGCCTATAGCTTGGGCGACGCCCTGCCAGCCGAGTTTCAGGGACTGGGCGCCCTGCTGCGCTGGGTGGAAAGCAAGGGCGACTGGCCGCGCATCACATCGGAACATCCGGCCTATTTCTATTCCTTCCGGGCCACGCCGGGGCCAATGCGCGATCTGGTCAACATGCTGCTGGCGGAACTGTCGCCCATGGATGTGCGGCAGATGTATATCGTGCACAAGGAACTGTTTTACACCAGCTATGCTGGCTGGTCGGACCGCAAGCGCCAGTATGTGGCCGATTTTCTGGAGCGGGAATACAAGGTTGATGCCCAAGGGGTGCGCCTGTCCTTGTTCGGGTCAGAGCCGGGGATGGACCACCCATCCGCCGAGCCTGCCCGCGATCTGGGTGCGACATTGGGCCCTTGGGGTGCGGTGGACAGGAGCAGACGATGATTTTCGGATGGCTGCGGCTGGCGTTCTTCATGTATCTGGGGCTGACGATCGCCTATTTCCTGACGGCGATCTATTCGCGGTCAGTCCGGCGGGAAAAGCTGGAAAAGGAATGGGATACCGACCCCGCACGCGAAGAGGCCCTGGCGTCCGAACGGGCCGAATTCATCGAGGCGGGGATGGACCGGTACGAGACGGGGCTTAAAAAACGGCTGCTCTGGCTTATCTATGTCATACCGACGATCGCTTTCGTCATGACCATCTACTATGTGAATTGGTACTGAAAGGAACAACCATGTGGACCAAGATTAAATGGGGCTTGCGGATCCTTGCGGTGCTGTTCATCGGCGCGTTCCTGCATTACACGCTGCCGCAGCGCGATGTCGTACAGATCATCAACACCTATAACAAGAACACGCCGATTGGCGCGAACTGGATGTTCTATTCGATCGAGGACACCGGAACCGGGGTCGAGACGACGTCGACCATCCGTGACATCCGGTTCATCGACGCGGTCTATCCGGACGGCGAATCGGTCATGGTCTACCGCAATGAAGACACCGGTTGGTTCTGGCCGCCCTATTTCAAATGGGACAGCAGCACCCTGCAGGCCGAGGCGCAGAACCTGAAATCTGAAAAATCCGCGCCGACTTGGGTCGCGATCACCCATTACGGCTGGCGGATGCCGATCTTCTCGATCTTCCCGAATGCCGTGTCAGTGGTTCCGGTGGCGGGGCCTGACGTGACGCTG
>CAIXBE010000293.1 GCA_903917595.1 uncultured Rhodobacterales bacterium | reverse complement strand
GGGGTTTTCCGTCATCACCGCCGCCGATGGTCAGACCGCCCTGATGCAGGCCGCGCGGGAAGCCCCGGACCTGATCGTGCTGGATCAGGGCCTGCCCGAGGTTGACGGGCTGGAGGTCTGCCGCCGCATCCGGGCGCGGTCCGAGGTGCCGATCATCTTCCTGACCGCCCGCGATGACGAGCTGGACCGCGTGCTTGGCCTTGAACTGGGCGCGGATGACTATGTGACCAAACCCTTTTCCCCGCGCGAGCTGGTGGCGCGGATCAAGGCGATCCTGAAGCGGACCAAGGGCATCCAGAACGGCTTGATCCTGCGCCATGGGGTGCTGACGCTGGACCCGCGCCGCCATGCCTGCACTGTAGGCGCGGCGGGGGGCGCGGCGGATGTGGCGCTGACGGGCACCGAAATGGCGATCCTGACGCTGCTGATGCAGGCTCCGGACCGGATGACCGGGCGGGTGGCACTGGTCGATTCGGTCTGGGGGGCGGGCAGCCCGGTGTCAGACCGCACGCTGGACAGCCACCTGCGCAACTTGCGGGCAAAGCTGGCTGATGCTGGGTGCAATGATGCCATCGACACGCTGCACGGGGTTGGTCTGCGGATGGGCCTATGTCGGACATAAAGCGGAAATGGCGGCCCTCCTTGTGGCTGGTGGTCGGCGGCGCGCTGGCGGGGACGCTGGGGCTGACCTTTGTCGGGCTGATCGCGCTGCGGCTGATCGGTCCGGTTATAGGCTACCGGCTGGCGGTGCTGATCGTCGGCGGCGTGATCTTGCTGGCGACGATTGGGCTTGGGCTTATGCTGATGCGGCTGATCCTGCGCCCGATCACCGAACTTGCCCGCCGCACGGGCGATCTGTGCCGTGACCCGATGACCCGGCCCGAACCTTTGGCCCATTACGGCACCGGCGAATTGCGGGACCTTGGCGAAAGTGTCCTTGACATGGCGCGGCGGTTGCAGGACCGCGAGGCGACGATCCGCAGCTTCACCGACCATGTGACGCATGAGATGAAGACGCCGCTGTCAGCCGTAAAAGCCGCCACCGAACTTCTGGAGGATACCCGCCTAGACCCGGTCTCGCGCGGGCTGGTGGAAACCATCACCGATGCGGCCGGGCAGATGGAGCGTCAGTTGCAGGCGCTGCGTCAGGCCGCTGCCGCGCGGGAACCCGGACATCACGGCACCGCGCGGCTGGACGACATCCTGCCCGCACTGGCGGCGGCGCATCCCGGCCTGCGGCTGGAGGTGTCCGGCGGGGATTTGGCGTTGCCGCTGGCAGCAGCGGGGCTTGGGATCGTGCTGCAGCACCTGTTGTCGAACGCCGTGGCGGCAGGGGCTGGGGTGGCGCGGCTTGAGGCTTCTTCCGGGCGGCTGGTGATTGCCGACGACGGGCGCGGGATTTCCGATGGCAACCGCGACCACGTCTTCGAACCCTTCTTCACCACCCGGCGCGAGGACGGTGGCACTGGCATGGGCCTGACCGTCGCCGCCACGCTGCTTGCCGCGCACGGGGCCGAAGTCCGGCTGCTGCGTCCGGGTCAGGGGGCGGCGTTCCAGATCGACTTTGACGCAAACCGGGCCTGATCAGGCCCCGAAATGCTGGGTGATTGCCGCTGCGATGGCTTCGGCCAAGGGCTGGTTGGCTTCGGGCCCATAGTGGATGCCGTCAATGGGCGACACGGTGACCACCTGCCCCGCATCCATGAACGCCACGCCAGCGCGCTTGGCTGCGGCTGAGATTTCGGCTGCCAATCCTTCCGACTTTGCCGCCCCGCCTGCGAACATGTTTGCCAGACAACCAACCTCCACAATCGGCGGCGGGGCGACCAGCAGAACCTGCGGCGCGCGGTTGTCGGGTCCTGCGGTCGAGCCCCGGATCACCCGCGCCAGCCGTTCCAGCGAAAGGGCGATGTCCTCGGCACCAACCGAAAACCGCTGTTTCAGATCATTGGTTCCCAGCATGACCAGAACGACGTCAATCGGCTTGTGGCTTTCCAGCAGGGCCGGCAAAACCGTCAATCCGTTGCGATGCGCGCCTTCGATCGGGTCGTCATGCACGGTGGTTCTTCCCGGGTGACCTTCGGCGATCACCTCCCAACGTGGCAGCAGGTTTGCAAGCCGATTGGTCCAGCGATCCTCACGGGAATAACGACCTGATGACCCCAGGTCAGGCACCGGCATCGTGCCGTGGGTGTTGCTGTCACCAAACAGAAGAATTGTCTTCATCGAACATTTTCCTTTTGATTTCGGCTGGGCCTCGAGGGTTTTCCTGCAGTTATCAAGCATTCAGTCACGGCATCACCTCGAACTTGTCCACGTCGACCATGCCCATGTCGGTGATCTTGAGATGCGGAATGACCGGCAGGCAAAGGAAGGCAAGTTGCAGGAAAGGTTCCTCCAGCACCACGCCAAGCGTCCGCGCCGCCGCGCGCAGGGCGACCAGCTTTTCGCGGACCTCCTCGAACGGCAACAGGCTCATCAACCCCGCGACCGGCAGCGCCAGTTCGGCCAGCACCCGGCCATTTTCGACCACGACAAAGCCGCCCTCGATTTCACCCAGCCGGGTCGCGGCAAGGGCCATGTCGGCATAGTCCGCCCCGACAACGGCGATGTTGTGGTGGTCGTGGCAGACGGTCGAACCAATCGCCCCGCGCTGCAGACCAAAGCCTTTGACAAAGCCGGTCGCGCGGTTGCCGTTGACGCCGTGGCGTTCGATCACCGCGATCTTGACCAGATCGCGGGCGATGTCGGGACGCTTGTCGCCGTCTTCCGGGGCGATGTCGAAACTCAGGTGTTCGGTGATGATCTTGCCCGGCAGAATGCCAATCACCGGGGTTTCCACCCGGTTGCCGCCGGTGCGGAAATCCTGCGCGCCGACTGGCTGGGCCTTGACCGAATGCCGTGCCACCGGGTCGGTAACCCCCCGTGCCGCAAAGGCGGCGTCATCGGCCACCACCCCGGCCGCCAGCACCATCGTCGCATGGCACCCCTCAAGACTGTCGATCACCGCGATGTCGGCACGCTTTCCCGGCGCGATCAGGCCGCGATCCTTCAGCCCGAAAGCCTCGGCCGCCGACAAGCTGGCGGCGCGGTAGACCGCCAGCGGCGGCGCTCCCAGCGCAATCGCCGTGCGGATCATGTGGTCGATATGGCCGTGTTCGCCGATGTCCAACGGATTGCGGTCATCGGTGCAAAGGCAAAGGTAAGGCGCGTGGCGTTCGGTCAGAAGCCCCGCCAGCGCGTGCAGGTCCTTGGAGACCGACCCTTCGCGGATCAGCACCCGCATCCCCTTGCGCAGCTTTTCCAGGCCCTCGTCGTAAGTTGTCGCCTCGTGTTCGGTGCGGATCCCGGCGCTGATATAGCCGTTCAGATCGTTCCCGCGCAGCAAGGGCGCGTGGCCGTCGATGTGGCGGCCCTGAAACGCCTGCAGCTTTTCCAGACAGCCGGGGTCTTTGAACAACACCCCGGGATAGTTCATGAATTCGGCCAGCCCGATGACGCCGGGATGATCCATCAAGGGCACAAGGTCAGCCGCAGACAGCCGCGCGCCCGTCGTCTCCATATGGGTTGATGGCACGCAGGACGACAGGTTCACCCGCAGGTCCATCACCAACTGCACCGCACTTTCAAGGAAATAGCGGATGCCGGGGATGCCGCAGACATTGGCGATTTCATGCGGGTCGCAAATCGCGGTCGTGATCCCACGCGGGGTGACGCAGCGATCAAACTCATGCGGGGTGACCAGCGAGGATTCCACATGCAGATGCGTGTCGATGAAGCCCGGCACCAGAATGCGACCGGAAACGTCGATCTCGCGTCGGCCGGAATAGCTGCCGAAGACGCCAACAATCGTATCGCCGCAGATCGCGACATCGGTTTCGACAAGGTCGCCGGTGATCAGGTCGAAAACCCGGCCACCTTTCAGCACCAGATCGGCAGGCACAACCCCGCGACCCTGATCGATTCTGTCGGCAAGTGGCGCTTTCAGCATGGCATTCTCCCTTTCTTTCAGAGAACCTTGTTCGCAGGCCCGCGTCCAGACGGAACGGGCCGCAAAACCCGGAAACAGACATGCGCCCGCTGCACGGTATCCTTTACAAGCTCGCCTCGGTGCTGGTTTTCATCGTCATGGCGGCTATGATCAAGACCACGGCCCCGCATGTGCCAGCGGGTGAGGTGGTGTTCTTCCGCTCGCTTTTCGCCATTCCGGTGATCGTCGTCTGGCTGGCCTTGCGCCGGGAACTGGCCACCGGGCTTAAGACCAGCAACCCGATGGGCCATCTCTGGCGCGGCGTTGCGGGGACCATCGCGATGGGGCTGGGGTTCGCAGGGCTGGGCTATCTGCCTTTGCCGGACGTCACGGCGATCGGCTATGCCGCGCCCCTGCTGACGGTCATCTTCGCCGCGATGTTTCTGGGCGAGGACGTCCGGCTGTTCCGCATCAGCGCGGTTGCCTTGGGGATGGTCGGGGTCATGATCGTGCTGGGCCCACGCCTGTCGATAGGGCCGGAAGGCGCCAATATGGCCGAGGCATTCGGCGCGACCCTGGTTCTGGGCGGCGCGGTCTTTGCGGCACTGGCGCAGGTCTTCGTGCGCAAGCTGGTGATGACCGAGGCGACATCTGCCATCGTGTTCTGGTTTTCGCTGACCGCAACGCTGTTGTCGCTGGTCACCCTGCCGTTCGGCTGGGTCTGGCCCACCCAGCGCGAGGCGGCGATTCTGGTTGGCGCGGGGCTTTTGGGCGGCGTAGGCCAGATCTTCCTGACCTCAAGCTACCGCGAGGCGGATGCGTCGCTGGTCGCGCCGTTCGACTATGCCTCGATGCTGTTTTCGTTAGCGATCGGTTATTTCGTTTTTGCCGAGGTGCCAACGCGGACCATGCTGATGGGGGCGGCGCTGATCGTGACGGCGGGGGTGCTGATCATCTGGCGCGAGCATCGGCTGGGGCTGGAGCGCAGCCGCCAGCGCAAGGCGATGACGCCGCAAGGGTAAGGTTCCGGCTTGACGAAGGCCGCCTGACGCCCGACATCGTGGATGACGCCGGAACGATGAAGGACCCGCCCTCAGGATGCTGCCCGAATGTCTTTAGCCCTGATCGTGGCCCTGCCCTTCCTTGGAGCCGCCTTGCCCGCTCTGGCGATCCGCGCCGGGCGTGATGCTTGTGCGGTGGTCGCCGGTCTGGTTACCGGGTTGGCGCTGGTGCTGCTGGCGCTGAAGGCTCCGGTCGTTTTGCAAGGCGGCGTGGTTCAGACCCGCATCGACTGGTTGCCCGCGCTGGGTCTGAACGCGAATTTCTTCCTTGACGGGCTGGGCCTGCTGTTTTCCGGGATGATCCTGGGGATCGGCCTTCTGGTCATTCTTTACGCCCGCTATTACCTGTCCGAACGCGACAACATGGGGCAGTTCTTCAGCAATCTGCTGATGTTTCAGGGCGCGATGCTGGGCATCGTTCTATCCGACAACATCCTGATGTTGCTGATCTTCTGGGAGCTGACCTCGCTGACCTCGTTCCTGTTGATCGGCTATTGGAAGCACTTGCCCGAGGCCCGGCAAGGGGCACGGATGGCCCTGGCCGTCACGGGGAGCGGCGGGCTGGCGATGATTGCGGGGATGCTGATCCTGGGGCAGGTCGCGGGAAGTTACGACCTGACGGTGATCCTGACGCAGCGCGATGCGATTTTGGCGTCTGGCTGGTATCTGCCGGCGCTGGTACTGATTTTGGCCGGGGCATTCACTAAGTCGGCGCAGTTTCCGTTCCATTTCTGGCTGCCGCATGCGATGGCGGCCCCCACTCCGGTGTCGGCCTACCTGCATTCGGCGACGATGGTAAAAGCCGGGATTTTCCTGCTGGCGCGGATGTGGCCGGTCCTGTCGGGCACGTTCGAGTGGTTCGTGATCGTGGTCTTCACCGGGCTTTTCACCATGATCCTTGCGGCGAAGATCGCGCTTTACAAGGACGACCTAAAAGCGGTGCTGGCCTATTCGACGGTCAGCCATCTGGGCCTTATCACCATGCTGCTGGGCCTAGGCAGCGAATCTGCGGCCACGGTCGCGATCTTTCACATCGTCAATCATGCGGTGTTCAAGGCCGCCCTGTTCATGTCCGCAGGCATCGTCGACCACGAGACCGGAACCCGCGATCTGCGCCAGTTGGGAGGGTTGCGGCGGCTGATGCCGGTGACCTTTGCGCTCACCGCCATCGCGGCGCTGGCCATGGCGGGGATTCCGCCGTTGAACGGGTTTCTGTCGAAAGAGATGATGCTGGCCGAGACTACTCAGGTCATCTGGCCGAATACCTGGATCGTCGCCGTTCTGGCGGTGATCGGTGCGGCGCTGTCGGTCGGCTATGCGTTCCGGCTGCTGGCGCATGGCTTTTTCGGCCCGGTCCGGAGCGATTATCCGCAGCGCCCGCATGACCCGGGTTTCGGGCTTTGGGCCGCGCCGGCCGTGCTTGCGGCGCTGGCGGTGCTGATCGGTTTGTTCCCGAACACGCTGGCGGGCTGGATCGTGAACCCGGCCGCATCGGCGACAACGGGAGTCGGCGTCTTCGTCCATATCGAGCATTGGCACGGCACCAAGGCGGCGGCGCTGTGGATGTCGCTGGCGGCAGTCGGTGGCGGTTTGGTCCTTTTGGGCCTTTACCCCCGACTGCGCGCCCTATGGGACGCCCTACCCAAGCCGGACGCAAAGCGCATCTTCGACGCGGCGGTCGAGCCTTTGGCCCGTGACGCCCGCAGCGTGACCCAAGCGATGCACAACGGCAACTTCGGTCTTGCCGTAACGCTGGCGGTTCTGACCATCACCGGGGCCGGGCTCTTCGCGTTCCTGACGGCCACGCATCTTCCCGGCACGCGTGCGCTGTTGCCGGTCGGTCCGGTCAGCTTTGCGATCTGGTCGGTGATGATGCTGTGCGCGCTGGCTGCCGTCCTTTTCCACCGCAACCGGGTGGTGGCGCTGATCCTGACCGGGGTTGTCGGGCTGCTGATCGCCCCCCTGTTCGCGTTCTTTTCCGCCCCCGACCTTGCCCTGACCCAGATCGCGGTCGAGGTGGTGACCGTCCTGTTGATGCTTCTGGCGCTGAACTTCCTGCCCAAGACCACCCCGCGCGAAAGCCCGCTGCCCCGCCGGGTGCGCGACGCGCTGGTGGCCGGGATCGCCGGGGCCGGGGTCGCGTGGCTGGCCTTTGCGATGATGACCCGCACCCCGGCGTTTGATCCGATCTCGGCCTTTCATCTGGCGCAGTCGAAACCCGGCGCGGGCGGCACCAATGCGGTCAACACGATCATCGTCGATTTCCGGGGCTATGACACCTACGGCGAGATCATCGTTCTGGGGATCGCAGCCTTGATCCTGCTCGCCCTGTCCGAGGTGCTGCTGGCCAGCCCCGCTGCCTTGCGGCGTCTGAAGGCCCTGCCGAAAGAGACGGAAAGCGGCGACCGGCATCCGATGATGCTGGTGGTGGCGACACGGGCGCTGTTGCCGATGGCGCTGATGGTGGGGGTCTATCTGTATCTGCGCGGCCACAACATGCCGGGCGGCGGCTTTGTCGCCGGGCTGGTCTTTGCGATTGCCTATCTGATGCAATACATGGCTTCGGGCTATGATTTCAGCCATGCGCGCCAAAGGGTTGATCATCATGCGCTGATCGGCTGGGGGGTGTTGGTGGCAAGCCTTGCCGGGATCGGGGCCTGGGTCATGGGGCTGCCGTTCCTGACGTCGGGGTTCACCTATATCGACCTGCCGCCTTTGGAAAAGTTCGAGCTGGCAACGGCGATGATCTTTGACCTTGGGGTCTTCCTGTGCGTTCTGGGCGCGGTTCTATTGGCGCTGGCCTCGCTGTCGCGGCTGGCGCGGCGGACGGATGAGCGCCCGAACACCCGCGCCTATGACACCGAAAGGAGGCGCTGATGGAGGCGCTTTTCGCCATGGCCATCGGGCTTTTGACCGCCGTCGGGATTTACCTGATGCTGCGGTTGCGGACCTATCCGGTGATCCTGGGGCTGACGTTCCTAAGCTACGGAGTCAATCTTTTCCTCTTTGCCTCCGGTCGGCTGGCGGTGAATGCCGCCCCGATCATCGGGTATCCGCAGCCCTACGCCGACCCCCTGCCGCAGGCGCTTGTGCTGACGGCCATCGTCATTTCCTTTGGCATGACGGCGGTGATCATGATCATGGCCATCGGCGGGTATCTTGAGGCCGGGCATGACCGCGTTGATCTGGACGACACGCTGGAGCCAGAGGCATGAGCCACTGGATCATCGCCCCGGTCGTGCTGCCCGCGCTGGTCGCGGCTTTCATGATCATCCTATTCCGCGGCAGGCTGATGCTGCAGCGGTTGACCTCGGTCGCGGCGGTTCTGGCGCTGAACGCCGTGGCCCTGGCCCTGCTGATGTCAGCGACAACCACCGGCGCGCAGGCCTATTTCCTTGGCGACTGGCCCGCGCCGTTCGGCATCGTGCTGGTCCTTGACCGACTGTCGGCGCTGATGCTGGCGCTGGGGGCCGGGTTGGGGCTGGTGACAGTAGTCTACGCCATCGGGTCGGGCTGGGACGCCAAGGGCGCGCATTTTCATCCGCTGCTGCAGTTCCTGCTGATGGGGATCAACGGTGCCTTCCTGACCGGCGACGCCTTCAACCTGTTTGTGTTCTTCGAGGTGCTGCTGATCGCCTCATACGGGTTGATGGTGCATGGCGGCGGGGCGAACCGGCTGCGGGCGGGCTTGCAGTATATCGCCTTCAACCTTGTCGGGTCGGCGCTGTTTCTGGTGGCACTGGGGCTATTGTATGCGGTCACCGGGACGCTGAACCTGGCCGATCTGGCGGTCAAGCTGCCGGACCTGCCTGAGGGCGACGCCGCCCTATTGCGGGTGGCGGCGGTGTTGCTTCTGCTGGTCTTTGCGATCAAGGGCGCGCTGGTGCCGCTGCAGCTTTGGTTGCCCGGCACCTATGCCAATGCGCCGGGGGTGGTGGCGGCCATGTTCGCGGTGATGACCAAGGTCGGGGCCTATGCGGTGATCCGTTTCGGCACGCTGGTCTTTCCGATGGACCTGGCCGCGACCAACCTGTTGTATGCGTCGCTGCTGTTGCCTGCGGGCCTTGCGACGCTTGGGATCGGGGCCATCGGCACGCTGGGGGCCACCACCTTGCCGCGTCTGGCGGCCTTTGCAGGCATCGCCTCGATGGGGACGGTGTTTGTGGCCATTGCCCATTTCACGCCCGCCGCCACCGCCTCGGCACTGTATTACATCGTGCATTCCACCCTTGCGACCGCGCTGATCTTCCTTGTCGCAGACCTGATCAGCCGCCGCCGCGCGCATTCGGGATTGCAGGACTGTCCCCCGGTGGCCCAACCCGGCCTGATGGGGGCGTTGTTTCTGGCCGCAAGCATCGCCCTGGCCGGGATCCCGCCGTTGTCGGGCTTTGTCGGCAAGTTGTTGATCCTGGACGCCTGGCGCGACCATGCCTTTGCAGTCTGGTCGGCCATTCTGGTGTCGTCCTTCCTGATGATCCTTGGGCTGGCCCGCGCAGGCTCACACCTGTTCTGGAAACCAGAGGGTGAGGCCCCGAAGGCCAAGGTCGAACCTGTGGCCCTCCTGGCCACGCTGGGCCTTGTGGCAGGGCTGGTGGCCCTGACTGTCTTTGCCGGGCCGGTCACCGACTGGCTTGCCGAAACGGCCGAGGCGCTGCACGACCCTGCCGGTTATATCGCCGCCAACCGCTTGCCGACGGGGGGCTGAGGAATGCTGAAACGCCTGTTCCCGCATCCCTATCTGTCGCTGACGCTGGTGATCCTGTGGCTGCTTTTGGTCAATGACGCGACCCTGGGGACCCTGATCCTGGCCGGAGTGCTGGCCACCCTCGTCCCGCTGCTCACCCAAAGCTGGTGGCCCGGACGCCCGCGTATCCGCCATCCGCTTGGCTTGCTGGCCTATGCGGCCATCGTGCTGTGGGACGTGATCATCGCGAATTTTCAGGTGGCGTGGATCATCCTGTTCATGCCCGCTGCCCGCATCCGCTCGGCCTGGGTGGTGGTGCCGCTGGACCTCACCTCGCCCGAGGCGATTTCGTTGCTGGCGGGGACGATTACCATGACTCCCGGCACGTTGACGGCGGATTTCTCGTCCAACGGGCGGGTGCTGCTGATCCACGCGCTGCATGCGCCGGACCCGAACGCGGTGCGCGACGCGATCAAGACCCGCTATGAGGCCCGGCTGAAAAGGATCATGGAATGATCGTCGACTATGCCCTGACCTTTGCCCTTGTCGCTTTCGGGCTGGCGCTGGTCCTGAACCTGATCCGGCTTGTCACCGCGCCCACCCTGACCGACCGCATCCTTGCGGTGGACACGATGACGGTGAACGTCATCGCCCTGATCGTCCTTTACGGATTGCGCAGCGGATCGTCCCTGAACGGCGAGGCGGCGCTGTTGTTCGCCCTGACCGGTTTCGTGTCGACAGTGGCCTTCTGCAAATACCTGCTACGGGGAAGCATCATCGAATGACCGCGCTTGCCGAATACGCCATCGCGGCGCTGCTGATCCTGGGCGGACTCTTCGGCCTGATCGGCAGCTTTGGCCTGTTAAAGCTGCGCGACCCGATGCAGCGCCTGCATGCGCCGACCAAGGCCACGACCATCGGCGTCGGTGCGGCGCTGATTGCGGCGGCGCTGGACATGGTGCTTCTGGGTCAGGGGATCACCTGGCAAAGCGTGCTCGTGGCCGCCTTCCTGTTCCTGACCGCGCCTTTGTCGGCGCTGTTTCTGGCCAAGACCCATCTTCTTCGGACGATAGCCCGCAAGGACCTGCCGAAGACCGGAACCGGTGGCGACTGGGCGACTTTTCGGGCCAAACCGCAAAAATAGGTGGGCACCCCGCCCTAGAACCAGGCCGCGTTGATCGCCAGATGCGCGGCGATGGCGGCTGCGTAACCCAGCGCAATCGCCCAGCTCCACTTCAGATGCGCGCTGAAGGTGTAGACCCCTTTGGCCTGCCCCATCAGCGCCACCCCGGCAGCCGAGCCAATGGACAGCAGCGACCCCCCGGTCCCGGCGGTCAGCGTGATCAGCAGCCACTGACCATCCGACATGGCCGGGTCCATCGTCAGCACCGCGAACATCAGCGGGATATTGTCGACAATCGCTGACAGGACCCCGATGATCACGTTGGCATTGGTCGGCCCCAGATC
>CAIXBE010000292.1 GCA_903917595.1 uncultured Rhodobacterales bacterium | reverse complement strand
TGAGGACCTGACGATTGACCAGCGGGTGATTGACGGGCGGCACCTGGCCGCGTAGCCATGCCCGATCATGACCGACTTTCGCCCCGTCGCCTATGTCATCGGCCGCATCCTGATCGTGCTTGCGATCTTGATGCTGGCGCCGGCCGTCATCGACTGGCGGGCGGGGCTTGAGAACGGCTATGATTTCCTGGCCTCGGCCGCGCTGACCGGTGTCGTTGGGGCGGCCCTGACGCTGTCGACCGGCAACGCGCTGGGGCAGGCGCTGGACACGCGGCAGGCCTATCTTCTGACCGCAAGCATCTGGTTTCTGGTGCCGTTCTTCGGCGGTCTGCCGTTCTATATCGGCGCGCCGGGTCTGACGTTTCAGAATGCCTATTTCGAGGCAGTCTCGGGCATCACCACCACCGGCGCGACGGTCATCTATGGGCTGGACGACTTGCCTGCCGGAATGAACCTCTGGCGCGGCATGCTGAACTGGCTGGGGGGGCTGGGGATCGCTTTCATCGCGATGATCTTCCTGCCGTTGATGCGGATCGGCGGCATGCAGTTTTTCCGGACCGAGGGTTTTGATACTTTCGGCAAGGCCTTGCCCCGCGCCACCGACATCGCGCAGCAGTTGCTGGTGGTCTATGTCGGGCTGACGGCGGCGTGCATCGCCACGTACTCCGCCATCGGAATGACGCCCTTGGACGCGGTGGTACATGGCTTTGCCACCATCGCGACCGGGGGCTTTTCGCCCACCGACATTTCGTTCAGCAAATACATTGGTGCAGGGGAATACTTTGGGGCGCTGTTCATGATCCTCGGCAGCCTGCCCTATATCCGCTATGTGCAACTGGTGAACGGGTCGGCCCTGCCCTTGTGGCGCGACAGTCAGGTGCGCGCCTATCTGCGCTGGCTGGGGGGGGCGGTGGTGATGGTCACGCTTTGGCGTATCGGGACGACCGGGGCGGACCTGGAACCGACCTTCCGCGAGACGCTGTTCAACCTGACCTCGATCATGTCGTCGACCGGGTTCTTTTCCGGCAGTTTCGCGACCTGGGGCGGGTTCATGCTGGTCGTGGCTTTCCTGATCGGCACCATCGGGGCCTGTTCGGGGTCATCGGCGGCGGGATTGTCGGTGTTTCGGGTGCAACTGATGCTGACGGTCCTGAGGCGCGAGATCCGCCGGATCGGCAGCCCGTCCAGCGTCGAGACGATCCGCTATGAAGGCCGCACCGTCGAAGAAGACGTGTTGGCCGCGCTGATCCTGTTCGTATCCAGCTATATCCTGATTCTTGGGGTGATGAGCGTGGCCATGACCTTGCTGGGCGTCGACATGATGTCGGCCCTGTTTGCGGTCTGGACCACGCTTGGCAATGTCGGCTACGGCTTTGGCCCGCTGGTCGAACGCACCGGCACCTTCATCGACTTCCCCCCCGGAGCCATCGCAATCATGACGCTGTGCATGCTTTTGGGCCGCCTTGGACTGCTGGCGATCCTGGTGATCTTCCTGCCGGCGTTCTGGCGGCGTTAAGGCCGGTCAGGTCAATCCCAGCACGACACCAGCGCCGTCATGCCGGTCGCCGTTTCGGTCATCGCGACCGGTGACAGGGCCGACTGGTTTTCCGCAGGCACCAGCGCAATGCCCGAGGGGGTCAGAAGCCGGGCGATCTCGGCGCCCGAAAGCGCGAAGAACGTGCCGGCTGGAAGCTGCTTGCCGCTTGGAGCGCCCGTGGGCAACAACATGCCGATCACCGCACCGCTTGCGTCCAGAACCGCGCCGCCCGCGTCGCCGGGCAGGGTCTGCAGGGCCAGACGCCGCAAGCCAGACTCGCCGTTCAGGCCGGTGACATCCTCCAGCGTGCCGAAGGTCAGGGCCGGGGCGGGCAGGCGGTCTTCGTAGGAATAGCCCGCGACAGTGATTTCGCTGCCCTTGCGTTCTGCACCTGTCACAAAGCCCGCCACCTTGCGCGGGGCAAGGGCAGTTTCGGGGGTCAGCAGCGCCAGCCCGCTGATCGGGTCCGAAAAGGTCACCTTTGCCACCGTCGCATGGTCGATGGTGACCCGGGCGCAGCCGTCAACCGCCTCGGTCGTGGTCAATACCGCGCCTTCGGGCGTGATGAAGAACCCGGTTCGGCTAAGCCTTGGCTTGCGGATCTCAAGCCCCGCCACCAGACCGGCCTTGGTGCTCGCGTCCATCGGGATCATGCCGGGGTCCAGTGCCTTGTCGCTGGAGACGTCAAGGCTTGCCTCAATGGATTGAATGATACGCCCGTCGCGGGTGGCATTGCCGGGAGAGGAAATCAGCATCCAGCCCTTGATCTTGCCATCCTTCAATTCGGCGAAAACGGTGGTGTCTGTGGTGGCAGAAGTGCCCTTGATGCGGAAAACGCTCTCTCCGCGTTCGCGCTCGCCGTCCAGTGGGACCTGCGCCATCGATTGCAGGATGTCGTAAAGCCCGAAGAAGGTGGACTGATCACCCGGTTGCGAGATCAGCACGATCTGCGGCGCGGTTGCGTCCTTGGGGGTGTAATAGGCGAAAGGTGGGGCATAGCTGTCAAAGCCCACAAGCCCCAGCGGCAGGGTTACGGTGATCCCGGCCTCGTCGTCCGTGACATTGGCAAAGCCGAAGCTGGAGGTTTCCTCGCGGTATGCGCCCAGAAGGGTGGCGCGTTGGCGGCTGGTCAGAACGCCGGTTGGTTCCGACGCTTGCGCCTCTTGCCACGCGCTCATCGACTTTCTGGTGCCGGGGCCGAAATCGCCGTCAATGGCGCCGTCGTAAAAACCGAACCATTGCAGGGCGACCTGCAGGACCATCCGGTCTTCGGGGGTGAGGATTGCTTCGCTGTCGCGGGCTTCGGCCTTGGTCTCATCAGGGGCGAGTTCTGGGGATGCTGCTTCAACCGCCTCTGGGGCTACCAGAGCGCCTTCGGAGGGCCAGAAACGGGTATCAAGGTCGCTGGAATAGGCGATGAAACTGTCGAGTGGGATCTGACCCTCGGCCGTTAGGGCGGCCAGCCGGATCGCGGCTTCATCGGCCGGGTAGGGGCCGATCAGCACCGCATACCAGCCTGACCGCAGCTGGAACCCGGCGGTTTCCGGGAAAAGCGTCGAAACTGCCTTGGCCCGTTCGATGGCGGTCGCAAGGTCAGGCAACGCCTCGACCTGCAGCCAGACCTTGTCCTCCTGGGCGGCGGCGGGGCGCTGAAGGCTGGCGAAAAGCATCAGGACGAAAAGCGCCAGCAGGGCAAAGGGTCTGAACATTCGGGCGTCCTGAATTGGGGGTCACAACAAAGGCTTTACACGCCGCAACGACATTAGACGAGCCTTCCGGCGCGGCAAGTCGGAAAACCCGTCCTGGCACGCTGCTTCTTTCCGGAATTGACCCTATTGCCCCCAATGGATAGGGAAGGCGCATCCACCCGCTGCTCCCCGCCGCACAAGGTTTTGCTATGCTTGATGCCACCGCTTCGCCGAAAAGCTTTCAGGAAATTATCCTGCGGCTGCAATCTTATTGGGCGTCAAAGGGCTGCGCGATCCTGCAGCCCTATGACATGGAGGTCGGTGCGGGCACCTTTCACCCGGCCACCACGCTGCGGTCCTTGGGGTCAAAGCCCTGGGCGGCGGCCTATGTCCAACCCTCACGCCGGCCAACCGACGGGCGCTATGGGGAAAATCCGAACCGGCTGCAGCATTACTATCAGTATCAGGTCATCATAAAACCCTCGCCGCCGGACCTGCAGGACCTGTATCTGGGGTCGCTGGCGGCGATCGGCATCGACCTTGGCCTGCATGACGTCCGGTTCGTCGAGGATGACTGGGAAAGCCCGACCTTGGGTGCCTGGGGTCTGGGCTGGGAGGTCTGGTGCGACGGGATGGAGGTCAGCCAGTTCACTTATTTCCAGCAGGTCGGCGGGCACGACTGCAAACCGGTTTCGGGCGAGTTGACCTACGGGCTGGAGCGGCTGGCGATGTATGTCCTTGGCGTCGATCATGTGATGGAGATGCCGTTCAACGATCCGCAATCCCTCATCGCTGTGAAATACGGTGACATTTTCCGCCAAACCGAGGAAGAATACAGCCGCCACAACTTTGACGGGGCCTCGACGGACATGCTGCTGCAGCATTTCAAGGACGCCGAGGCGGAATGCGAACGCCTGCTGGCTTTCGATCCGCAGGACCCGAAATCGGGCAAGCGCATCATCATGGCGCACCCGGCCTATGACCAGACGATCAAGGCGAGCCACCTGTTCAACCTGCTGGACGCGCGCGGCGTGATTTCGGTCACCGAACGCCAGGCCTATATCGGCCGGGTGCGCGCACTGGCCAAGCAATGCGCCGATGCGTTCCGGCAGACAGAAGCAGGCCAGGACCTGCCCGCCGGATGATGCCTGCTTTGCCACGCCATCTTCTGGGATCGGCATTGGACGAGGCCTTGGCCCTGTTCGAGCCGATGGCCAACAGGATCGGGCGTCAGGCGCGGCGCTGGCGGTCGAAATATAATATTCAGCGCGCTCTTGCCGACTTCGAGGCACAACTGCAACGGCTTCGGCCCGGAGACATCTGTCTTGATCTGGGCGCGAATGTCGGCGACGTGACCCTGCGCATGGCGCGGACCGGCGCCACCGTGCATGCCTATGAACCTGATCCGGTCGCCTGGGCGGTGCTGGTGCAAAGGGCGGGGCATTTGCCGAACGTGGTCTTGCATCACTGCTGTGTTGCGGCAAAAACCGGGCGCTTTAGCCTCCGCCGTCTGAAGGGCTTTGCGTCGAATCCGCTGGCCAAGACGGTCGGATCGTCCATCGCGCCGACGACACCCGAGCGGGATAATGGCATCGACGCGATCGAGGTCGATGCCTTGTCCTTTGGTGATGTTGTCAGGTCGGTCGGTGGCCCCGTGGCACTGGTCAAGATGGATATTGAAGGGTCAGAATTCGCGATACTGCGCCAGATATTCGCCCATCCCGCCGCCTATGACATCGCGTCGATCTATTGCGAGACCCATGAGCGTGCCGGTTACGGCGATGTGACTGAGGTCGACAGCATGCGCCGGGCCGCCTGCGGGCTGGACCGACCCGCCATCAACCTTTACTGGCCATGACCAACATGATCGGAAAACTTGCAGTGGGGTTCATTGTGGTATCGGCACTCTTTGCCGGCGCTTTCCTGTGGTATACCGCCGAAAGCGCCTTTTATACGCCTGTGGCCTTTCAGACCGGGACCGAAATCCGGTTGGTGCCGCTTACCAGTGACCTGCCGGAACCGATATTGGTGGCCGGGGTCACCGGCATCGACGCGGCAAGCTCTCCGATCAAGTTCCGCGCCTGTTTCACGACGCCGATGTCGCTCGCGACGCTGACGGAAACCTACCGCGCCTATGACACGGCCGAGCCACTGATCGCGCCCTCGTCCTTCGCGTGCTTTGACGCCAAGGCCATCGGTCAGGCGCTGGAGACGGGTCAGGCGCTGGCCTTCCTGTCGGAACCGAACATCATCTGGGGGGTCGACCGGGTTGTCGCCGTGACTGCGGATGGCCAAGGCTATGCATGGCACCAGATCAACGCCTGCGGCCGCGAGGTCTTTGACGGCAACCCCGTGCCCGAAGACTGTCCGCCAAAACCTGCTGACTTGTCCGCGCCTGAAGGAACCAACTGATGCCCGATCTTCTTGTCGAACTTTTCTCGGAAGAAATACCCGCCCGCATGCAGGCGCGCGCGCGTGAAGACCTGAAGAAACTGGTGACCGAGGGTCTGGTGCAGGCCGGTCTGACCTATGCCAGCGCGGGTGCGTTTTCGACGCCGCGCCGTCTGGTACTGTCGGTGGACGGGCTGACCAGTGACTCGCGTCCGGTGCGTGAGGAACGCAAGGGGCCTTCGACCACCGCCCCGGCGCAGGCGATTGACGGCTTCCTGCGCGCCACGGGCCTGACCTTGGACCAGCTTGAACGCCGCGCCGACAAGAAGGGTGAGACGTTCTATGCCGTCGTCGAAAAGCCCGGGCGCGCGGCGGCTGCCATCGTGGCCGAAGTGCTGGAGGGCGTGATCCGCACTTTCCCGTGGCCGAAGTCGATGCGCTGGGGCAACGGAAGCTTGCGCTGGGTGCGTCCGCTGCAGTCGATCATTTGCCTTTTGTCCGATGAGGGCGGCGCGCAGGTCGTGCCGCTCACGGTTGACGGGATCGTGGCGGGCAACACCACCGAAGGCCACCGCTTCATGGGCAATGGGCGGTTCACGGTGTCCGGCTTTGACGACTACGCAGTGAAACTGAAACGCGCCCATGTCGTGCTGGACACCGCCGAACGTGAGGCGGCGATCTGGCAGGGCGCGCAGAATCTGGCCTTTGCGAACGGCATGGAAGTGGTCGCCGATCCGGGCCTGCTGGCCGAAGTCGCAGGGCTGGTCGAATGGCCGGTGCCGCTGATGGGGCGGATTGCCGAGGCCTTCCTTGGCCTGCCGCCCGAGGTGCTGCAGACCAGCATGAAGGAACACCAGAAGTTCTTTTCGGTCCGCAACCTCCAGACCGGCCGGATCGAAGGCTTTGTGACCGTCGCCAATATCGAGGCCCCGGATGGGGGTCAGGTGATCCTGAAAGGCAACCAGAAGGTCCTCGCAGCCCGCCTGTCGGACGCGAAGTTCTTCTGGGAGAATGACTTGCGCGTGGCCAAGGCGGGCATGGGCGAGTGGGTTGAGGGGCTGAAATCGGTCACCTTCCACAACAAGCTTGGCTCGCAGGCCGACCGGATCGACCGCATTGCCGCCCTGGCGCGGGAGATTGCTCCGCTGGTCGGCGCGGATGCCGACGACGCCGAACGCGCCGCGCGGCTGGCAAAGTTGGACCTGCGGTCAGCGATGGTTGGGGAGTTCCCCGAGTTGCAGGGCGTCATGGGCCGTTACTACGCGCTTGAGGCGGGGGAGAAACCCGCCGTCGCCGATGCCGCCCGCGACCATTGGCGGCCGAAGGGGGAAAGCGACTCCGTCCCGACCGAGCCGGTCTCCGTCGCCGTGGCGCTGGCCGACAAGATCGACACGCTGACCGGGTTCTGGGCGATTGACGAGAAACCCACGGGGTCGAAGGACCCGTTCGCGCTGCG
>CAIXBE010000291.1 GCA_903917595.1 uncultured Rhodobacterales bacterium | reverse complement strand
TCGGCCAGCCCCATGTTGATGTCGGCATGGGCGCTCATTTGACGTGGTCCTTCACGGCAATACGCGTGGTCTGGTCACGCTCCCAACGCAGGGTCGGGCGCTTGGTCTTGCGTTCGATGGCCAGCAACAGGCGAACCCAGGCCATGACCACAAGAAACACCGACAGATCGATCCAGCGGGCGGGCTGCAGCACCGCTGAACCCAGCATCCGGCGCGCGCCTTCGCCATTGGGCGTGGCGCGGCCAAGCGCTGACACCGCCCGCGCCCCACGCAAGGAGCGGCGGCGGGTTTGCACAAGCGCGTTCAGGGTCCGGGGAGCGCGGGCGACAAAGCGGCAAGCTGGCACGAAGGCCACCTCTTCCGGGGCAAACGCACGCCGGATCCATTCGTCGTCAGCGGTCAGCACGGGCAAGGGGAACACGCGGTCAACAGCGGCCCCGGACAAGGCGAAAAGCCCGCCGAACTTGCCGCGCGCGAAATAGGGGTTCAGCTTCCAGGCCCGCATCCAGGCCCGAACCACAGCGGACGCGGCGCTGGCGTCGATATCCATCTGCCCACAAGCCGCCATGGCACTTCCGTTCAGAAGGGGCGCTATCAGGGCCAGAAGGTCGGCCGCGGTGACGTCCAGATCTGCGTCAAGGCAGATCACTGGCTGGCCCGGCACAGCATGGGCAAGGCCAAGGTTCAGCGCGTGGCATTTCCCCGGCACTAGGGTTTCCAGCACCAGTGCGTCGGGCGCGGCGCGACGGGCGACAGCGGCAGTCTGATCCTGACAAGCGTTGGCAATCACGACGATCTTAAGCTGCCCGCGCGCGAGGCCGGTTTGCAGACAGGTCAGCGTGCGACCAATAACCGACGCCTCGTTCCAGGCCGGGATCAACAGAGTGGCAAGAGCGGTCATGCCCGCCCCCTTTCGCCCGACCAGATGAAGCCGCGCAGTGCGTCAAGCAGGCTGGCAGACGCAACGCCGCCGTCACCCTTCAGGGTCGGCGCGCTGGCCTGATCAAGTGCAAGCATCAAGGCCGAGCAAAGCGAAGCGCTGTCCTCGACGACAGTGACAGTGGACAAGCGCGCCATTTCGGCGGCGGTGTCGCGCTGGTGGTCATTGCGATGCTCGCTGAAATCGGCGCGACGGGGCATCAGGATCAGAGGCTTGCCAAGTTCCAGCGCAGTCAGGATCGTGCCCATTCCGGCATGTGCAACGATGACACGGGCTTTGCTGACGTGGTCGGCAAAGCGGTCCTGATCCATCTGCGGAATCGCCGTCAGATGGGAATAGCGCGCAGAGGTTTGCCCGGTCTGGGCCACCACTGGCACCTTGGGGTGCAGGCCAGCCCAGGTGTCCAGGGCCAGAAGCAGGCGGTCAAAGGGCAGCTGCGTGCCGACGGTCGCGAAGATCATCTTACAGCACCGCGCCACGGTATTCAGCCCCGGTCGCCGCAGCGACGCCGGGCCATTGCGACAGGACCACATCGGCCACGCGCTGCGCCAGCCGGCCCGAGACAGACAGTTGCCGGGTGTTGGCGATGGAATCGATGAACACCGTCCGCGCACCCAACAGACGTGCGATGCGGATCGCCAGATACCCGCCCGCCGCCCCGGTCGAGATGACCACATGCGGCCGCACCCGGATGACGATCACCGCCAGCGCCAGCGCTGCTAGCACCATCCGCAACAAGGTGTCCTTGTTGGCATCAGGATAGAGATGAACAGTGGCGGGGGCGACCATCGCACGGGCCGAGGGATCGACCGTTGCATAGTGAATATCGGTGCCCTCGAAAACCGGGCGAAGGCGCATCAGCTGCACCCAATGCCCCCCACCAGAGGCGACCGCAAGCACACGGCGGCGCGGGGAGTTAGAGCGGGAAAGGGTCAGCATTGCAGTCTCCGGGTTCAAGTCTTCTGTTGCCGGAGGTTTAACAAAGCCGCGCTGCAAGCGCCTGTGTGCAAAAGGAATTTTACAAGCGCTGCTGGATGGTTGGCCTATCCTTGCGGATAGGCTTGACGCCGGATGAGGGGGGGCCGCACCTTCTGGTGAAGCTGCACAAGGCAGTCGGCCTTGGCGGGCCACAGCCCCTCGTCCAGAACCTTGGCGCACACACCAGCCCGCGCGCCGCAAACTTGGCCGTCAGTCCAAGAGGACGCAGGTTCGCCGCCCAAGCCGTCCACATTCGGGCGCTCACGTGACCGCAGCACACTCTCCAACGCAAGGAACACATGATCGGCTGGCGAAATCAGGCGAGATTGCCGTCAAACGGCAGGCCACTTGGGGAATGTCGGCTCAGGCGTAGCTACGGAGGGCGCGCGTTTCAAACCAAGCGCCTGTCGCTAAATTTGACGGCCCAGTATTCAAGTGGTTTGCCCAACATAATGCCGCTATCTTTTCTTAATCGCATTCACGGATTGCGCCGACCCGAATCAATTCCGCCCCGCTCAATATGACCTCGCGGAATTGGTAATCCGTCAGAAACGCGGTCTTGACCGGTTCGGGATACATTGCCGCGATGACCGGAACCCAATCCGCCTCGTCTTTTGCGCTGTCACCCTTCGGCCCGTGGAAAAGCCAGCGGGCCTTTTTGGTTGTGCAGGCGTTCGGCATTGCAAGGTAAAAGGTGCAGGCAGACGCGCAAAATCCGGTGACGCGGACCTCCTCATACCAGTTTCCGACCACATAGGTCAGCCGGTCGGATATGACGCCGCCGGGGTCATGCGTCACGGTGCGGGCTTGCGCTGATGCAACAAAGCCCACCAGTGCCAGCGCCGCCAGAGCCATCCGCAGCAAAGTGTCCTTTTTGGCGTCGGGATACAGATGCACCGTGGCGGGTGCCACCATGGCACGGGCCGAAGGATCGACGGTGGCATAGTGAATTTCGGTGCCGTCTAAAGCCGGGCGAAGGCGCATCAGCTGCACCCAATGCCCCCCGCCAGAGGCGACCGCAAGCACACGGCGGCGTGAGGGGTTGGAGCGGGAAAGTGTCAGCATTGCAGTCTCCGGGTTCAAGTCTTCTGTTGCCGGAGGTTTAACAAGGCTGCGATGCAAGCGCCTGTGTGCAAAAGGAATTTTACAGGCGCTGCTGGGTGGTTGGCCTATCCTTGCGGATAGGCCGGACGCCGGATGAGAGGGGCCCGCACCTCTTGGTAAAGCTGCACAAGGCGGTCTGCCTTGGCGGGCCACAGCCCCTCGTCCAGAACCTTGGCGCGCGCGCCGGTGCCAAGGGCTGCCACCTGCTGCGGGTTGTCATGCAGCACGCGAATCGCAGTGGCGATCGACTTTGCATAAAGGTCCGGAGTGGTGACCGGCAGCCGCAGGCCCGCCGAATCGTCGACGATGAAATCCGGCCCGCCTCGGGCGGCGGTGATCACCGGCAGGCCGTGGCGCATTGCTTCATAAAGCACGCCGCCCGCCGGTTCGCGAAAGGACGGGAACAGGAAAACGTCGTGGGTTCGGTAAAGATCCTCGACCTTGTCACGCGGCTGGCGACCAAGAAATTCGACACGGTCGGCCACGCCCAAAGCCTGCGCCTCGGCCTGACACAGCGCTATTTCCTCGCCAGCGCCCGCGCTGGTCAGGGTGACCTGCGGCAGGTCGCGCAACTGTGCCATCGCGCGGACCGCATCGCGCAGGCCTTTGGTCCGCACGCCACGCCCGACGTGAAGAAGACGCAACTTGCCGGGGACCAGCGGACGTGGAGTCAGGGGTTCGACATCGTCGATTCCCAGTTCCAGCATCGGCTCGAACCGCTGCAAGGGGATGTCTGCCAGCACGTCCTTGACGTAGGGTGCCACTCCCAGCAGGCAGGCCGCGCCGGAATAGCTGGCGCGCAGCCAGGGATCGTGACGAAAGCGGAAGCCATCCAGCCCGCGCAGGCGGGTAAACAGCGGTGCGGAACCCGTCGCCTCGTCCCGAAAGGCGGCGGGGGTGTCCAGCGCGCCACCCAGGGGGCCGATGATGTAAGGCACCGGGAAATGCCGCAAGGGCGAGGCATAGCGCGCCGCCTGTGGCATCAACTGATGTGCCACGTCAAAGTGTTCACCCCGCGTCAGGGCCTGCTTCAGCCAAACCCGCACATGCCGGGCAAAGACCGGCCAGGCCGGTTTCAGCATCGCGTTCAGCCGCTCGTGGCGGCGCGCCCAGCCGGGTTCAGCCCAGGTGACCACCCGCGCACCTGGCAGTTGGTCAGCCAGCGGTCGGCGTCCGGGGCGCTCAAAGGACAAGACGGTCAGCGAGACACGGGCGGCCAACGCCTCGGCCCACTTGAAGGCGATAAAGGCCTCACCGACGTCAGTCCCGTCGATGTTCGGCGCGATCAGAAGGATGTTCACGCCCGCCGCGCCTTCGGCCAGGCCCGGCCATATCCCGCAACGACCCCGGCGAAATGTTGGGCACGCTCATTTGCCCCAGGACGGCGCAACAGCGCCATCCCGGCCCAACCGGCTGCCCGGCTGGCGTTGAAGACGGCCAGCAGGCCATAGCAGGCCAACCCGCCGATCGGCCCCGAATGCTTGGCATGAAGCCGCACCGTGCCTTCGGTCAGCATCAGGTCACGCTTGTGGTTCAGCCGCCGGACCGACCCGCCGCCGAAATGGGTGATGTCCCCCACGGGAGAATAGACCACATCCCAACCGGCACGATGAAAGCGACGGCACCAGTCGGTTTCCTCGCCATAAAAGAAAAAGGCCGCGTCCAGAAGGCCGACATTCTTGATCGCCTTGCCCCGCACGAACATTGCACAGCCCGAGATGACCTCGGCGGTATGGGTGGTTTTGCGACCCCGGTTCGGGGCCTCGTGCTTGTGCAGACCCAGGGTCTGCCGCGCCAGCCGGTAAAGCGACGGGAAGGCCGAAGCCGAATTTTGCAGCGAACCGTCCCGGTTCAGGATGCGCGGCCCCAGCACGCCCACGCCCGGATGGTCATCCAACCAGCGGACCGCGTCGGGCAGAACCGAGCCATGCACCAGCGTATCGGTATTCAACAGCAGCACATGCCGCCCACGGGCTTGCTTAAGTGCCTGATTGTTTGCGGCCGCAAAGCCCCGGTTGTCGGGGTTGGCAATCAGCCGCACCTTAGGGAATTCTTGCGCAAGCATCGCCTGCGACCCGTCGGTAGAGCCATTGTCAACCACCCAGACCTCGGCGCGCAGGTCACCAAGGCCCTGGCGGGCCGAGAGCAGGCAGTCTCGCAACAGCGCGCGCGTATTCCAGTTCACGATAATGATCGACAAGTCCATCTTCAGCTCCTTCAAGGTTGTCGCTGAATATCAGAACAGCCGACCGGGCGGGGCAGGCAGGCGGAGAGTCCGACGGCTCAACGGTAGGGGGCTACCTATCCGTTTGGGCAGCGACGGCGAAGCGGTGGGCAACTTGGCATCGTATAGCCAGGCGCCCGAGCCGATCAGGAACACGAAAAGCACGAAAAGCGCATTCCACAGATGCACAGTGGCAGCGGCGACAGTGATTCCGAACAGGGTGAAGGCCCAGGCGTGGCGCGCGCGCTTCCACGCGTCCGGCAGATTCTTGCGGCGCCCGACGGCAAAGATCAGCCCCAGCATCAGCCCGACCAGAAGCGCCCAGGCTGGCAAGCCATAACGCATGGCGATCAGAAGCCAGAAGTTGTCCATACTGTCCGACATCCAGACCGGACGCACCCAATCGCCCAGGCCGATGCCCAAAAGCGGATGCCGCGCTACCTCGGCGGTGCCGTATTCAAACAACAGGATGCGGTTATAGGCCGAGACGGTCGAAAAGGTGAAATAGGTGACGAAGACGTGAAAAGGCGTGCGGTTTGAGAAAAGGTCGATACAGACGTAGATCACCCCGAACAGCGCAAACAGCATCCGCCAGCGACCCTGAATGCGGCCGAATACCCGCTCCCATGCGGCCACGAACATCTGCATCATCAAGACGACGTAAGGCCCGCCCGAAGCGGACAGGAACGTGGCTACCGCGACGCCCAACACCTTGGCCATGCCGGACCAGTTGGTCAGCCGCTTTTCGGCCAGCACGAAATAGGCCATGGAAAACGCCGCCGCTGAGAACACTCCATACAGGATCGGGTGATCGAAGGGGCCGAAGGTGCGTTCCAGCCCCATGCGCTGTTCGATGAAGGGGGCGGGCGCGCCGCCGGTCGCGCTGGCGATGCCGTCATGCAGGATGTGGACCGAAGTCAGCGCCTCGGGGATGGTGAAGGCAAGCATGCCGACCACGATCATCACGAAGGCCTGGGAAAGGGCGCGGAAGTCCTCGTAGCTGCGAATGTAAAGCCGACCCAGAAGGTAGGAACCGGCGAACTCGGCGATGTAGATGCCACCCGATTCGATACCCTGCTGCAAGCCTCCCCAGTTGATCAGCGCCAGCAATGCCAGCGCTGCGTGCCCCAGCGCCAGCGCGTCGAAAAGATGCGGCTTGCCGCGCTTGCCGGAAAACAACGTGATCAGCATCGGCACGAACATGACCAGAAGCACGACGCGGTAGACCGACAGCCGCAGGCTCCCAGCGCTGACGCCGACCGACGTCGGCAGCATCATCCCCAAGAAGAACAGCGCGACGACGATGGGCACGCCCAGAAAGGTGCCCTTGCGGCGGGGCGCGGCGGCCATCGGCTCAGACCCTTGCCGGGCGGCGGGAAAGCGACGGGCGTTCCACAAGATGCCAGCTCAGGCTTGCAAGGGGCAAGGTGGCAAGCACTGTCAGTAAGGCCAGCGCCGGGGCCGTCAGGCCGGGCAGTTGGTGGATCAGCATCTGTGCCACAGGCCAGCCGTAGATATAGGTGCCGAAGGAAAGGTCAGCGCCTGGTGGCTTTGCGGGCAAGCGGAAGGCCACCAGCAGCAGTCCATGCGCCAGTGCCGCAATGGCAAAGGGCCAACCCAGCGGCGCCGCCAGCAACAGCACAAGCGTCACGAAGGGCGACATCGACAGGTGGTCGCGCAAGGTATGGGCGGCCATGCCAAGCGCAAAAGCCAGAAACAACGGGGCAAAGGTGGCAGCACGTGCGGGCAGCCCTGGGGTCGCCCACAGGATCAAAGCAACCACAACCACCGCCGCAATCCCCCAAGGTTGGCGCAGAAGGCCCAGCCTGACTGCGGCAAAGCACAGCGCATAGGCAGCAACTTCATGCACAAGGCTCCACAAGGGGCCATTGGCAACGCCGGCCAACGGGGCGTTGGCGAAGGCACCTGGAAGCTGATGCTCCAGCGAGACCATCGTAATGCCGCGAAGCCAGTATGTGACCGCGATCCCCGGCGATAGGTCAGCCCCGGACAACGCGGCCAGAGCCAAAGTCCCCAGCAAGGCGACCGCCAACCCCGGCAGAATGCGCCGTGCGCGGGCCATCCAGAACTGCTTGGCAAGGCTGCGCTGGGCGCTGCCAGTGATCAGAAGGCCCGACAGGAAGAAGAACCCCGCCACCGCCCAGCCACCCAGAGAGTGGCCGGTAAGGGTCTCCAGCGGCTCGATCGTGCCGGCGCCATAGGCTTGCGGCCAAGCATGGCTGACGATCACCGCTGCCGCCAGACCCAGCCGGACCCCATGCAGGTTGTTTGACGAACCCGATTGCATGGCTTGACCCAAGGTCATTCTTCGATACCCCGCACAACGACGTTGCGCCAAAGCCTCTGACGCCAGATGCGCCGGGCCGTCCCGGCAACCGATGACAGCCTTGCACGCATGGGCAACGCCAACCATGCGGAAAACAGCGGTAGACCACGGTCTTTGGGCACCGGCATGAAAAATGCGCGCATCGCAAGGCGGCGGCCCCAGACAGCGCCCTGCGCCACGACCAGATTTGGCTGCGCCCGGGCAATCACGTCCTGCGGCTGTGGCGTGGCGACCAGCACACCTGCCGCCAGTGCCGCCTTGACCAGTGCCAGCCCGGCGGGCGTGCGCGCAACAATCAGCGACCGGCCCTGTGCCTCATCCCCGTCAGGTGGATTGTGCCACGGATCGCCGACCGAGATGTCGGCAAAAGCCCCGGTATGATCGGTGCAGATCCGGCAGCGCCAACGCCGCTCGGCCTGCAGGATGCGCCCCCAGCCGGTCGCATAGGGGATGCCTTCCGAAACCCGCTCGACCCCTGCCGCGTCGCGGTAGCGTGCCTGCATCAGACCCGGCCAGCCGTTGCCGCGATAGCGCAGGTCAGTCAACGTAGCGTCCTTTGGAACGGCAAGCCGGTCCAGAAGCCGATCAGTCGCCTGCAGGTTCGGCGCCCCGGCGCAGAAGATCGCGATGGTCAGGGGAAGCTTTGCTGCCAGTGCCGGATCGGCAGCCTTGGCTTTTGCGACCGAGGCGACATCGCAAGGCTTGCCGATGAACGCCACCGGCACCATCCCCGACGCGATAGCCCCCAAAGCCTCGACCGGGCTGGCCTGCGCATAGCGCGAACCCGCGCCGCGCAGAAGACCATCGCGGTCATGGCTGATGACCGCCGCGTTCAGGCGCGGGTCGTCGCTGCGGGCAGCAATATGGGCGACGCCGCGCACCAATCCACGTTGCAGCGCAAACAGCGCCAGCGCCGTGACCGCTCCGCCCGAGGACCCGCGATGGCGGATTTCGGTGTCAGAAGCATGGCCCTCCCAGGCGGCAAGGACCGGGCCAAAGCCGTCATTCGCCGGCAGACTGGCAAAGTCCATCCCCGTCCCGGCGCACAGGCGCGCGGCTTGACGCGCAGCGGCCTCACCACCAGGCGCAACCACCGGGCGGCGGCCGTTGACGGGATCATCGACCATGCGGATCGCAGCGGGAAAGGCCCCGGCGCAAGCTCCGCAGCCGGTGCAAAGATTGCGTTTGACGGCATCGGTAATCGGATCAGGACGGGTCATGCGTAGGCCTTTGCAGGAAAGGGGAAAAGGACGGC
>CAIXBE010000290.1 GCA_903917595.1 uncultured Rhodobacterales bacterium | reverse complement strand
GGACCGGTAGTTGAAACGCAAGCGAAGGACGCGGACATCAGGACGCGCAACTAGGCTTTGTAGCAGTTCAGGATTAGCGCCGGTAAAACCGTAGATCGATTGGTCCGCATCACCTACCGCGAACAAGCGCATTTCGCTGGCGAAACACAGGAGAAGCACCAGTTCATGCAGCGCATGCCCGAGGTCCTGATATTCATCGACGAATAGCACCGGAAATCGTGCTAGCAGCGCGGCCCGAATCCAGCCGTGCTGCTGGATCATGCGAAAGGCGATCAATGGCATGTCATCGAAGTCGATCAGACTGCGGCGGCGCAGTTCCGCTTCATAAGCTTCGATGAAATCTGCAAGCTCAGGATTGCGACGGCGCCAATCAGGCAGCGATCGGTCTACGTCGCGCCGACGTTTCTCTTCGGCAAAACCCCAACGATCATGGGGATCGAACTGGTCGTCAAAAACCTGCGCGTAAGCGACTTCGACCGCAGCACGGCATTCCGCCCGGCTCGCGACGCGGAACTCATCGGGCAGCAGTCCGGGAACACAGCGCGCATATGGCATGAGCACCTGCGTGAGCGCAAAGCTGTGGACCGTGCCGATGAATGCACGATCGTTGCTGGAAATGCCGAGCGCGGCGAGACGTGTCTCGAGTTCAATCGCGCACTCGTTATTGTAGGTAATGCATGCGACCCCGCGTGGGTCGACCACATCTTCCACGAGACAGCGTGCCATCGCGGTGGTCAGGGTCTTGGTTTTGCCGCTGCCGGGCCCGGCCAGGACAACGCAATGGCCGCGCTCCTGAACCGCCGCGGCCTGTTCGGGATTGGAAGCAAGATCGGCCAGTGCCCGCGCCAGCGCGAGATGGTTAGACACGGTCGACCACGAACTTGATGGCGGCGGCGATATAGGCGGGTGGATGCTGACCGAAGGGCAGCTTGCGGGCGATCTTGGCGCTCAACCGTCCTTTTCCGATATCCGCGATCATCGCGAGCAACTGCGCAGGATCGACTTGCGTGCCGGTACGCCAAGCCGCGATGCGCTTGGTGCGGACAGAGCCGAACCCCTGTTCGGACAGGATATCGAGCAGGGTGCCGAGCAAGGCAGGTGTGTTTGCGACCGAGACCTCGAAAGTCTGATCATTTAGAAAAACTCCAAACGGCTCCCAGCCCTTGCTGAACGTAGCAAAATCGGAGGCGTCCCAACTGGCGCGTTGTATGGTCGAAAGCACTTTCTCTCCCGACACCGACGCATAGGCGTCCCAAATGTCGAGCGTGCGTGCCTTGCCGAGCGGCGGCTTGGTGCCATCGAGGGGGTCCCAGTCGGTGACAACCGAAAACGGGAGGCCAAGACTGGCGGCGAGCTTGACATAGGGCGTGAAATTGACACCGGCGACATTGCATACTGTGATGCCAAGCCTATCAAGATTATGCCCAAGCGCATCGGCGAATGCTGGCATCAGCGTTTCTTCGGCATCACCCTCGACGAAGATAACGCCGCGCGAGAACAGCAGCTCGGAACGAGTCGCGTTCAGGTAGCGCTCGATGTCATCAAGCTCCTCGGGCGTAACAGGAAGGTTCGCAAGCGAATAAGCGTGCGCCTTTCCACCCTGCGCCTTGAGGTGGACAATCGAGCGAAGAGGCGCGACGGCTGCAAGGGTTGGCGAGTGGCTCGTGACGATCAGCGCCTGGTTGGGATCGCCAGCGTTGAATAGCTTGTCGAACACACCGCGCTGCAACTGGGGATGGAGATGGGCTTCAGGCTCCTCGATGCACAGCAGTGAATAGTTGCGCTCATTTTTCGTCCGTCTCCACGCGAACTCTGCGAGCTTGAGCGCGATCAGCGCGACATTCGCAGAGCCAAGGCTCGCCTCCGCTATGCCTCGCTTGCCGTTGTCGATGAACATGGCGATGGAACGAAACAGGCGAAGTGGGTCAGCTGTTGCAAAACGCAGGCGGGCATCAATGTCGTGGGCCTTGCCTGCGAGGTCGAGAATGCCGGAGCGCAATCCGTCCTCGAGTGCCTTCACCGTCGGAAAGGCTTCGAGCGCTTTGTTAGCGCGGTCGAGGTCGGCGGCGACGGCGTCAAGCGACGTGCGATCAACACCGGCAATCGCGTCTTCGAGCAAGGGGCGCAGAGGCGAGTTGCGCCACGATCCGAGTTGGTCTTCCGCATCGCGCAGGGCATCGAGCATGTCGAGCGCGATCCTCCTTCGCAATCGACTCGGGATGGGGCGTGTTTCGTCGCCACCGCCATAGACAATAAATTCGCAATCCGCACCGGATAGTGGCGGTCCGGCGACCTCCGGCTTCTTGCGAAAGACATAGCTGAGTCTGGCGATCTTAGGATCCCCGGCGATGCGAAAATCCGTAAGCAGAGCCGTTTGCGCCGCGTCCGCATCAAACTCAGCGAAATCCAGATGCACTTCGATCTGGTGGTCTTTAGCTAGATCGCAGCCATCCCAGAAATCGGAAAGTTTGAGCTGGCGGGCAGCGTCGGGGAGCGTTGGGTCGAGGACAAGACGAATGGCGAAGAGGAGATTGCTTTTGCCGACGCGGTTCTCACCCAGCAGCACGACATTACCGGCAAGCGCGATATCGATAGCTTCGAAATTGCGAAAATTCCGAATGCTCAACCTAGCCAGTCGCATTGAGATTCCTTCTTCGCGATAGGGTTGCTTTTTGCATTGAAGTGGACATGCAGGCGAATGGAAGTCAATCAGTATCGGGACTGCACGATGGAGGCAGGAGAGTGGACTGCGGAAAGGTGGTTTCCCGGATCGCAATGCTATTGCAGCCAGAGAGCTAATGGCCTCGAAGCCATCACTGCCCCGGGCGAGACGGATTACAGATTTGTTCGCGTAACTGCCAGCGGTGGTCATCACGATACTGCACCGATGCTTGACCGTCCGCAAAGGGCTGATCGGTCCTTTCGCTGCTGTGCGAACGAACGGCGGGTTCTGCAGGCGGGGTTCCGACCACCGACCGTCTGTTTTGGGCCGGGCGCGATTACTTCAACGCGAAGTACCTTGTACGTCGCGGCGCGAGGATCGATGCTCTTCCTTTGGCAGGGCCTCGACACTGCGGTGGCCCCAGTAGCGAAAACTTCGCCCCTATCTTGGCGTTTTCGCCAATAGTCAGCCGCATCTACCGCTTCGCGCCGCCTCCTTGGCGTTGACGCCAATTCCCTTGCCTCCGACGCGCCGTACGTTGTATTCTTGGCGTTGACACCAATTTGTGATGGAAGGCGGCACCATGGCTCACGGGCGCGGACATGATGACGAGTTGGACCGGCTGCGCCGTCGTCAGCTTCTCGACGCATCCGACCTTGGAGAGATGATCCGTTCGCGCCGCGAGAGGCTGGGCATAGCGCAGCTCGAACTAGCGTCGATGGCGGGCATCGATCCCGGAAACCTTTCGAAGATCGAGCGTGGGAGCCGTCGCTCTCATCTCGACACATATCTCAAGCTGTGCGGCATGCTCGGCATCGACCTATTCGCCGAGGCTCGCCCATGAAAATGGACGTCTGGATGGAAGGGAGGAGTACGGCCGTAGGCGTGCTCAGTTGCTCAAAGGACAAGAGTCTGTCGTTCGTCTATGCCGACGACGTCCTTCCCGAACATCGGATCTCAATGTCGTTGCCGATCACCACCGCGTCATACGGCGATGCCGATTGCAGGGGTTATTTCGCAAACCTCCTTTTCGAGGGACCACAGCTCGAACGGGTTCTTGACGGCTTCGGTCTCGACCGTGGCGACATCGGAGCGCTTTTGTGGCATCTCGGGGCAGACTGTCCAGGCGCGATCTCCGTAACCCCAGAGGGTACAGGTCCCGGCAAGATGCCAGGAAGGTTTCCTGAGGATTACGAACGGCTTTCAGATGTCCGACTCAATCAGATCGTCCTGTCGCTGCACCAGCACCGCCGTATGCCCGAGGGCGAACGTAACCCGTCACCCGTCGCTGGCGTCCAGGGCAAGATCGCCTGCATCATGCTCGAAGGTGCATTCTGGCTGCCCAAGAACGGATCCCGCGCGCCGACAACCCATATTCTGAAAGTGTCTCCGAACTTCGACCCCTACATCACCCGCCAAGAGGCGGTGTTGCTCCAGATCGCCGGCGAGATCGGGATCAATGCCGCCGAGACCCGGGATCTCGTCTTCGACGTCAACCAAATGCACATCAACGCGCTTCTGTCGACGCGCTTTGACCGCGACATCGAGATCGCGAAAGGAGCAGGGACAATTCGTCGCCGCCACGCCGAAGACTTCTGCCAGGCGCTGGGTCTGCCGCCGAGCCTCAAATACGAGCGCGATGCAGTGGATGCGCATCGCCGCTTCTCAGCCGCGGCCGTGGAAGCCATTGCGGCAAAGGCGACTGTGCCGGCCTTACTGACGAAGGACTTTCTTGCGCAAACGGTTTTCAACCTGCTCGTGGGAAACACGGACAATCATGGTAAGAACGCGTCGCTTCTATACCGAGGGCAGACGGTTCTCTTGGCTCCCCTTTACGATGTGGTGCCGGTGTTTATGGACAGGCGCGTTACGCACGAGTTCGCCTTCAAGCATGGTGAAGCGCGCTTCGCCGAAGACTTCGATGTCGATGCGCTGCGCGGGCTGCTGTTCGAACTCGGCTTCGGAAAGCCGCCCGTTGAGCGGACGATAAAACAGATCCAGCACTTCGCAAGGCTGATCTCCGATCTCTCAGTCAGACATGCGCCCAAGGACCTCGCCGATGGTCTCTATGCCCAGGCGCGCGTGATCGAGCATGCACTCGATGTCGACTTCGGCCTTGCCGAGCGCGATTACTACGACCGCGTCGTTAGAGATGGCGTGGCAGAAACATCGGGTGGATGGGGCGCGTTCAGCTAGCGTATTCCATAGCACCCTGCGCGCGGGAAAAGGGGCGAAGATGCTCCGAGTACAAATGGCTGCTTTGGGAAGCGCCGAGCAGCAGCGGCAGGCTCTGACAATTGTCCGCTAGCCCCCCCCCGGCCATGGTTCCTCCCGGCCCTATCCGTATACGGGGGGGCTTAGCCCGGGACTTTTCTAGCGTCTGGCCTTTTCACCGGGGAATCCACCCGGAAGCCACCTGCGCCGGCTCGGCTGAGATTTCGACTCATTTTCATGGGCTTGCGCAACCAGCGCTTAGGGAAAGGTGGATCCCGGTTGGAATCCACGGAATCCACCCAGAGGAATCCAGGGACCGCGGAAGCCACTCCAGGAAGCCACCTTCGCCTAGGCGCCCAGAAGGCATTGATTCAACGTCAAAAAACCGTTTGACAAAGCTGCCCCCATTGACGTACCCCTTGATCATCGAAGAATTGCGCCCGGAGGAGACCCTCGCGGGCGTTTCGTTTTCCTGACATCGCGGATCGCAAATCCTGGCGCCTGCGGGCGGCCGCAGGACACTGCGCACGCCCATGCGAGCCCTGCCCTATGGATCTCCCATTCATGCCGAGCCAGATTGAACTCTGGCCGATCGAACGCTTGCGGCCCTATGCCCGCAATGCGCGCTTACACAGCGACAATCAG
>CAIXBE010000289.1 GCA_903917595.1 uncultured Rhodobacterales bacterium | reverse complement strand
GCAAAGAAAAAGAAGGAGACAACACACAGCTTGACCCCGGCATGAACCGAAATCCATAATCAGAGGTGGCTCACTTCTCGGTGAAAAACCCGGCTCAGTTCTGGGTGAAAATCAACACTGTATGGTTGCCAAGTGTCTAATCACGGGTAAGGCCCTGCACCTCTGGGGCGACGACCTGAAACGCTGCCCGTTCAAGTGCAGCGATGATGAAATCTTCGTGGCCTACTATGCGAGCGCCGAAACCAGCTGCTTTGATGCTCTGGGCTGGCAGCGCCCCCGCCGCGTGCTGGATCTATTCGTCGAGTTCCGCCGCATTACCAATGGGCGCATCCCGCCGTTCGGAAGCGGCCTGATCGGGGCGCTCTTGTACTTCGGGCTGCCGTCCATCGGTGGCGAGGACAAGGATGCGATGCGCGAGTTGATCATGGCAGGAGGGCCGTGGAGCGACGCCGAACGCGAGGGTATCCTCGCCTACTGCGAAAGCGATGTTGACGCTCTGGCACGGCTTCTGCCGCGTCTGCTGCCCTCTTTCTGGCAGGGCGAGGTTCAGCTGGGGCAAGCGCTCTTGCGCGGGCGCTACATGGCGGCACTTGGCATCGTCGAAAACAATGGCGTGCCGATTGACGTGGCCCTGTTGGACAGGCTGGCCGGCAATTGGGATGCGATCAAGGCAAACCTGATTGCCGCCGTGGATGTAGACTACGGCGTTTATGACGGGACGCGGTTTGTGGCGCGGCAGTTTGATGGCTATCTGGCGCAGCGCGGCATTGCTTGGCCGCGCGCGCTGACGGGTGCGTTGCTCTTGGACGATGACAGCTTCCGCGATCAGGCCAAGACCCACCCCGAACTGCGCGCCCTGCATGAATTGCGCACCACCCTCGGTCAATTGCGCTTGAACGAGTTGGCCGTCGGGCCGGATGGTCGCTGCCGCACTTTGCTTTCGGCCTTCCGTGCCAAGACGGGTCGCAACCAGCCCTCGACCAGCAAGTTCATCTTCGGCCCATCCCGTTGGATCAGGCATCTCATTAAGCCGGAAGCGGGGCGCGCCTTGGCCTATGTGGACTGGTCTTCGCAGGAACTGGCCATTGCAGGGGCCTTGTCGGGCGACGCACGCCTCTGGCAAGCTTACGAAGGCGGCGATCCCTACATTGGGTTCGCCATTCAGGCCGGTATCGCGCCTGTGGGGGCCACTAAGGCCAGCCACCCGACCGAGCGGGATCAGTGCAAGAGCATCGTGCTCGGTGTGAACTACGGCATGTCGGCACAAGGTATTGCGGCCAAATCTGGCATCCATGTTGATCGGGCGCGGGAACTCTTGCGCCTGCACCGCGCGACGTATCACGTCTTTTGGTCTTGGGCTGAGGCAAATGTCACGCACTGCCTTCTGGGCCACCCCCTTGAGACCGTCTTTGGCTGGCGTATCCACTTTCCGTCCAACTGCGGTGTGGTGATCAACGATCGGTCAATCTTGAACTGGCCGATGCAGGCACACGGTGCGGAAATGATGCGGCTGGCAGTCTCTATGGCCATCGAAGAGGGCTTGATGATCTGCGCCCCTGTCCACGACGCGCTCCTGTTGGAAGCGCCTTTAGACGAGATCGAGGCACAGGCCAAACGCTTGGCCCAGATCATGGGGGATGCGTCCGAGATTGTTCTTGGTGAGGGTAAGCGCTGTCGTTCGGACATCAAGATTGTGCGCAGCCCTGACCGCTATATCGACGACAAAGACGACGGGGTGTTCTTCGCCAAAGTGATGGGCCTCTTGGCACAGGCAGAGGCAGCAG
>CAIXBE010000288.1 GCA_903917595.1 uncultured Rhodobacterales bacterium | reverse complement strand
GAATTCCGCCATATCGAGATGAGGGTCACTGCCTCGCTTATATACTGGCTGATATCGATTGTGCTGGAATTGCTGCAAAAACGCATCGAGACCCATTTCAACAAGGCGGCAACGCGATGACTCCGGTGAAAAGCACCTCTCCCGCCATCGAGATCACCGGCCTTAGCAAATGGTACGGCACCATGCAGGTGCTTCATGGCATTAATCTGAATGTCGCGCAGGGCGAAAGGCTGGTGATTTGCGGGCCGTCCGGGTCTGGCAAATCGACGCTGATCCGCACCATCAACGCGCTCGAAAGTTTTCAGCAAGGTCTGATCAAGGTTGCAGGCATCGCGTTGAGCCGCGATCAGATGGTTGTCGAAGATGTGCGCCGTCGTGTTGGCATGGTGTTCCAGCAGTTCAACCTGTTCCCACACCTCACGGTGCTGGAAAACTGCGCCCTGCCGCTGCGGCTGGTGCGCAACCTTTCTGCGACTGAGGCGCGGGATAGGGCGATGCACTATCTGTCCAAAGTGCATATCCCTGAACAGGCGATGAAATATCCCGCCCAGCTTTCTGGTGGTCAGCAACAGCGCGTTGCCATCGCCCGCGCCGTGGCGATGCAGCCTGAAGTGATGCTGTTTGACGAACCCACCTCGGCACTTGACCCGGAAATGGTCAAGGAAGTGCTTGATGTGATGATCGGGCTGGCTGACGAAGGCATGACAATGGCCGTGGTCACGCACGAAATGGGCTTTGCCCGGCAAGTGGCAGACAGGGTGATTTTCATGGACGCCGGCCGCATAGTGGAACAAGGCCCGCCTGCAACCTTCTTCACAGCGCCGAAGAACGAACGCACCTTGGCGTTCCTGCATCAGGTTTTGCACTGAACGCCCGCTGGCTGTGCGGCTACTGACGTGAGAAGTTGAACGAAATCAGGGAGCCGCGGTGATAGTCGCGGGCATGAAGAACGGGTGTGCCAGTGTCAGACAGGCACGTCTCCGATACCAACAGCCACGGCTCGGCACTGGCAGGTCCGGTCAGAACCCCATCAGGCAGGAAGACAGCAGCGACATTGGCACTGGACATCACCGGCTTCTGACCGACCTTGGCCAGCAGTTCATTCACTGATCCCTCCAGTGCGGCCATTTGTGGCACATGACCAAGCGCGGCAACCGGAACGACATCAATCGAATAGACCAAAACCTGATCATCAGCTTGGCGCAACCGTTCAAGAACGAATATCTCGGCCTCCGCTGGCAAGCCAAGCGCTGCCGCCGCTTTTGGATCATCGGCGGCAGGGATGGTGCGGGCCGACAGCACCTCCGTCTGCGCCTCATAGCCAAGGGCGGCCAGCATCTGGGTGATGCTTTCAAAAACCGTGATCGGTCGTGCTATATTCAGTGCAGCCGCCGCAGTTACAAAGCGGCCGCGGCCATGTTCGGTGACAATGAGCCGTTCCTGCTCCAGCAGCCGCAGCGCCTCACGCACCGATGGGCGCGAGACACCGAAGGCCGTGCAAAGCTCTGCCTCGGTCGGGATGCGGTCGCCTGCCTTCAACGCATGGTCACGGATATAGGCACTGACCGCATCGCGCACCTGCTCGGCCATCTTCTTGTGTGACCGAAGCGGTCGGTTCGTCAACATTCCGCCCAAGCCCCCGTTGCCTCGTGAATTTGTCAGTCAACATATGACAGAGCTGCGTCTGTCGGCAAGGGACGCAGCTGGCCAAAAGGCTGCGAGTATCCGGAACAGGGCGCAAGCCGGCGAAGTTGGGCAGCTGGTTAAAGAACCTTCCCCACCTGCCCTTCGTCCGCCGATTTCAGGGCGGCCTCTGCCAAAGCCAGCTGTCGCGTGGCCCTTAAATGCGGCATACGAAAGTCAACGAAATCAAGAGACCGTTCAATTACCTGGGGTGCATTGATTGCCGAGGCAGGCTCTGCTCTCTGCCAGTTTTGGCAGAGGAGAGGCGGGATGCGCTGGAAGATCAGTATTGAGGGTTCGGACGAAATCACGTGCGGCCACCGGTTCGAGT
>CAIXBE010000287.1 GCA_903917595.1 uncultured Rhodobacterales bacterium | reverse complement strand
GTGGTCAGCGTGAAGACATCCGTTGCATCCCCGGCATAGGGAAAGGTCAGATCGCGCAGGTCGGCGACGGGCGCGTTCAAGGCAGGCATCGCGGCGGGGGAAAGTCCCACCTCACCGCTGACCGCCGATGGCATGGCGGGGTTCGCCTCGTCCACCGGCAGAAAGTCGAAGGTTGCCGCTGTCATCCAGAGTGCGGTCAGCGCCGACAGGCCAAACCCGAAAACCGCCATGCGCGCCAGTTCCGTATGCCAGCGCCCAGCCCATGGCCCCCTTATCGGCGCAAACCAGCGGCCCCAGCCTCCCTGCCGCCGGGCCACCAGCACGGCCCCAGACAGCGCCAGAATCAACAGCGCAAGCGCCGCCCCCGCCGTCGCAAAGCGCCCGGCATCCCCAAGCAAAAGCGAGCGGTGGAAATCGGTCAGCCACCGTTGCACCGCGCCCTGATCGGCGCTGGCCACGTCCAACCCTGTGGCCGGGTCCACCACCGCAGCCCCTGCCACATCGCCGTCAAACCAGTAGGCGGTGATTTTGCCCGAGGGCGAGCGGCGGATCTGCTCCACCCCCGAATGCGCTGCCAGCACCAATGCAGCAAGGTCCCCAACCGTCTGCCCGCCGACCGCCGCCGGAGACGACAGCCGCTCCATCGCCGGGAACAGCGACAGGACCGCCCCGCTAAGTGCCAGGGCAAGGATCAGGGCAGCGGCCAGAAGGCCGGGCCAGCGGTGAAATTGGCGAAGCATTGGGGGGGTCCGATCAGAAACCGTAGGTGAAATCGGCGATGTAGCGGCGGCCTGACACGGGCGTCCCGGCACCGGCGGCGGTCAGGGGCACTGCCACCTCATTCGGGCTGTCGCGCATATCCTCGGCCGCGGCATCGATGTGCAGGGTGTAGCCCGCGTCGAACAGGGCATCGGCCAGATCCATCGTCAGCTCAAGGCTTCGACCCGAACCGACGCTGGCCCCGGTGATCCCGTCCACCTGCGCCACGTCCCCGCCAGTAAACTGGGCCCAGTCGGTCAGATGCTTGTAATACTTCGACTTTCCGCCAGCCATCCACAAGCTGCCCGCATAGGCCCCCGAGGCATCAGTGACATAGATGGCGACGTACGCCCCCGGCCCACCATACTGCGCCATGTTGACAGTCAGGGTGACAGGCCGCGCCAGGGCCAGGCCGGGGGCGACAAGGGCGGTGGACAGCGCAAGGGCTGCGATCAGGGACTTCATCTTGGATACTCCGGGATTGAAAGGATCAGTTCGACTTCACCACCGGCGCAGTGCCGTTGGTGAAAAGCCCGTTCTGCGGCGGGGCGACTGTGCCGGCCTTGGCAGCATTGCCAGCGGCCCCGGTTGCGCAGTTGTCATCGTCGTCGTCATCTTCGCAGTCGTCGTCCTCATCTTCATCGTCGTCATCCTCGCCCCACTGCCAGATCCAGCCGCCTTCCTCGTCCCCATCGACCAGGGTGATGGCCCCATTTGGCGCGTTCTGATCAGGCATGCTGACATTCGCAGCACCGAGGGTCAGACCAACGCCTTGACCCGCGGCAAGGACCGCAGAACCAGAGGCAAGGGTCGTGGTCATCAGCAAAAAGGCATGGGCAAGCTTCATTGTTTCTCTCCAGAGTCTATGCGCAGGGTGCGCGGTCAGGCAGGTATTCCGCCGTCAGTCATCAGTCTTTTCATGTTCTTCTTCATGGTCTTCATCGTCGCCGTCCTCGAACTCCATCTCGACGACCGCCAGCGTTGCTGGGTTAACCTTGACCTCGATCGCGCGGCCTGCGGCATCACGGCCGATCACCTCGTAGCAGCCGTCGTCGATCCGGATCCGACGCAGCACCCAGCCCTGTTCGGCGGCGAGCGTCATCACTGCCTCACGCGGTTGCCAGTCGGTCATCGGCACAACGCAGTCCTCGTCGGCCAGCGCCGGGGTGGCCATCAGCGCCAGGATCAGCACCAGCCTTGTCGTTATCCGCTTCATGGGCGACACTCCGCTTCGGGTTATGCATGTCCTATAGCGTGCCAAACTGACGCCAGCCTTACACAGAGCAGCTATCTGCTTCAGGTAGCCGTCAGGTTCCCACGCTATGCGGGGGCCGAAGGAGACAAACCCGGATGCGCAGTCTGCTGATCGAAGATGACCGCGTGATCGCCACCGCCCTGCGGGAGCAGGCGGAAGGCGAAGGTCATTCCGTCGATTGGGCCGCGCGGCTGGATGAGGCGTCGGATGCACTGGCGACCACCCGTTTCGACCTGATCCTGCTGGACCTCATGCTGCCCGACGGTCGGGGGCTACCCTTCCTACGTGCGCTGCGGGCCAAGGGCAGCCAGACCCCGGTCATTATCATGACGGCGCTGGATCAGGTGTCAGACCGGATCGAAGGGCTGAACGCCGGGGCGGACGACTACCTTGTCAAACCCTTCGATCTCTCAGAACTGTCTGCCCGTATCGGGGCCGTCGCTCGACGCTATTCGGGCAACCCCAACCCCTTGTTTATCTTGGGAGAACTGTCCATCGACCTTGCTGACCGGCGGGTGACCAAGGGCGGACGGGCCATCCCCCTCACCGCCCGTGAATGGGTGCTATTCGAAGCGTTCCTGCAAAAGCCCGGCCAACTTCTGTCCAAACCGCAGCTTGAGGAACGGCTCTATTCCTTCGACGCCGAGGTCGAAAGCAACACGATCGAGGTGCACGTCAGCCGCCTGCGCAAGAAGCTTGGTGCCGAGGTCATCTTGACCGAACGCGGGCTTGGCTACCGGCTGGGTCCGGCATGACGCGCCCCTCGATCCGGCTGCGATCTGCCGCCGCCCTGTCGCTGATCGTCACGCTGATCTGGCTGGGCACCGCATTGGTGACGGCGCGGCTACTGACGTCGGAACTGGAAGAGGTTTTCGATTCCGCCTTGCAGGAAACCGGCCAGCGTATCCTGCAACTCGCCGTGGTCGATGTGCTGGGGCGTGAAGAGGAAGGCGTAACCCAGCGCGTGATGGCATTGGACGAGCATGAGGAATACTTCACCTACATCGTCCGTGACGACCGGGGCCGCATCCTTCTGACCTCGCATCGCGCCGACCCTGCGCGTTTTCCCGCCTTCACCGATACCGGGTTTCACCAGGCCGAAGACCAGCGGTTCTACCATGAGTCCGCCGTAAGCGGCACCATCGCCCTCACCATTGCCGAACCCCTGTCGCACCGGCGCGAGGTGGTTCGCGAGATGGCTCTGTCGCTGGCCCTGCCATTGGTCGTGATGATCCCCCTCAGCATCGCCGGGATCTTCTACGGCCTTGGCTACGGCCTGCGCCCGCTTGGCCAGTTGCGCGCCCAACTGGCGCGGCGGGGGGTTAAGGACCTGTCGCCCCTTCCGACCGAGGGCATGGCCACCGAACTGCGCCCCATTGCCGACACGCTGAACCAGCTTCTCGCCCGTCTCGACACCGCCTTTGCCGCCGAGCGCAGCTTTACCGCCAATGCCGCGCATGAGTTGCGCACGCCGCTGGCAGGGGCGCTGGCGCAGGTGCAGCGCCTTCGCCTAACCTCGACCGATCCCGAAACCGCGCGCCGGGCTGGAGAGGTCGAGGCGACGCTGAAACGTCTCACCCGCCTGTCCGAACGCTTGATGCAGCTGGCAAGGGCCGAGGGCGCGCGGCTTCTGACCGACACCCTTCAGGACCTGCGCCCCGTCATGCGGATCGTCTCTGGCGACTTTGCCCAGGGTGCCGACATCGGGCGCATCAAGCTGTCTTTGCCCGACCTGCCAATCCCTTCCGACATCGACCCCGATGCTTTGGCGATACTGGCCCGCAACCTGATCGAAAACGCCCTGCGGCATGGGCAGGGACCCGTTGCCGTCACCCTCGACGCGGAAGGTAGGCTCACGGTCGAAAACGATTGCCCCTCGATCCTGCCCGATGACCTTGCGGCCCTCTCTGGCCGTTTCGTGCGCGGCACCAACGCAGGTGAGGGCAGCGGCCTCGGACTTGCCATAGTCAACACCATCGCCGAGCGGATCGGGTCGCCCCTGCGCCTCACCTCCCCGCTTTCCGGCAAATCCACCGGCTTTTCTGCCAGCATCCTACTGTGCGGCACCCCATATCAGGACCATTCAAGATGACCCTCGCTTACACCTCTGCTCACAAAGAGCTCCACTACCTCGACCGCGCCGGGTGGCTTCGTGCGGCCGTCCTCGGCGCCAATGACGGGATCGTTTCGGTCTCTTCCCTTATCGTCGGTGTCGCTGCCGCCGACCCCAGCCCGACAGCGGTACTGGTGGCTGGCGCGGCAGGCCTTGCCGCCGGGGCCATGTCGATGGCGGCGGGCGAGTATGTCTCGGTCAGTTCGCAATCCGACGTCGAACGCGCTGACATCGCCCGAGAAAAGCAGGCGCTGATCGACACGCCGGAAGCCGAGGAGGCCGAACTGGCTTCGATCTACGAATCCCGTGGCCTGTCGCCCGCGACGGCCGCCCTGGTGGCGCGAGAGCTGACGTCGAAGGATGCCCTCGCCGCCCATACCCGCGATGAGTTGGGCCTCTCCGAGGTTCACACTGCCAACCCCTTGCAGGCTGCCTTCGCCTCAGGTGTGACCTTCACTGTTGCCGCCGCAGTACCCCTTGCCGCGGCGCTCCTGGCCCCAGCCACGCAAATCATACCAGCTGTCGTCATCACGACACTGCTGAGCCTTGCAGCCCTTGGAGCGATTGGCGCCGTGGCGGGCGGCGCGCCTAAACTGCCGGCTACGGCCCGCGTCCTGTTCTGGGGTGCCGCCGCCATGGCGATCACGGCTGGCGTTGGCTGGGTCTTTGGCGTGAGTGTCTGACTTCGGCAGGGTCAGCTTCTGTCGGCCGCACGAAGCTTGCCCGTCAGGCGACCTATGAGCGCTCCCATCGCGCCAGCGCTCGGGACAAGGCTCTCTGCGAACGGCTGCTTTCCGCCCTTCGCGTCTGCGTTGGTAGTGGTTTCTGCACTATAGGGGATTGATGGTGCTGGGGCGGGCATGTGGTAGCGCTGCGCGGGTACACGCGCTGGGTGACCCTCTGCAAAAACCTAGGCGGCTAGGGTCTGGTCACGATCTGCTCCTCGCGAAGTCCCGCCCAAACCCCATAAGTTCCCGGGTGTAGAGCTGCTCGGGATCGGCCATGACCTTTTCGGTGGGGCCGGCTTCGACCACCACGCCCTGCTGCATGACCATGATGCGATCGGCGATATGCGCCACCACTTTCAGGTTATGGGTCACAAACAGCATCGACAGGCCGAAATCGGCCTTCAGCTCCATCAGAAGGTTCAGGATCTGGGCCTGGACCGAGACATCCAGCGCCGAGGTCGGTTCGTCCAGCACAAGAAGCCTGGGACCGAGGGCTAGCGCGCGGGCAATCGCCACGCGTTGGGCCTGACCGCCGGACAACTCGCCTGCGCGACGCGGCAGGAAGTCAGGCGGAAGGCCGCAGCGAAGCAACAGGGCGGCGGTCTTGTCACGCAGGTCCGATCCGTGGCGGTCGCCGCGGGCCAGAAGCGGTTCGGACAGGATCTGCGCGATGGTCAGACGGGGGCTGAGCGACAGGAACGGGTTCTGCGCGACGACGCCGATGCCTTGACGGGCGCTGCGCAAATCCGCGCCGCGAAGGGCCAGCCAATCGCGGCCGTCGAAGGTGACGCTGCCGCTTTCGACCGGAACGAGCCTGAGGATCGCACGCAAGAGGCTGCTCTTGCCCGAACCAGATTCGCCCACGACGCCCAAAGTGGTTCCGGCAGGCAGGCCCAGGCTGACCCGGTTCACGGCAGGTCTGGGCGGCGGCACGAACAAGCCGCGCGGTTTGTAGCGCACCACAAGGTCCGTAACGTCGAGTATCGGGTTGGTCATCGTGCCCCCTTGTCCAGGTGGCAGGCCCAGCGGTGATCGCTGTTCCCGCGAACCGGCGGTGGAGTATCGGGACATACGGGCAGGCAGGACGGGCAGCGCGGAGCGAAAGCGCAGCCGGTGATGGCTTGGGTTGGCGAGGGAATTCGCCCCTCGATTGCCGCGAGCTTATGGCCGCGAGGCACGGCATCGGGCAGGGCAGCCAAAAGAGCAGCAGAAAAGGGATGGTGCGGACGGCCCATGATCGCACGGGCCGGACCCTCCTCGACCGACAGTCCGGCGTAAAGGACCGTGGCGCGATCACAGACCGCCGCCACGACATCCATGTCGTGGGTGATCATCAGAACGGTAAGACCCCGTTCGGACACCAGTTTGCGCAAAAGTGCCAGAACTTGCGCGCCCACGGTCACATCAAGCGCGGTCGTCGGCTCGTCAGCGATCAGAAAATCGGCGCCAGTGGCCAAAGCCTGCGCGATCACGACACGCTGCTGCATCCCGCCCGACAACTGATGCGGATAGCGATTGAGCAGCTCCACCGGATCGGCAAGACCGGTCGCGGCCAAAAGCTCGACCGCCACCGCCTGCCGCGCGGCTTTGGGCTGGGTTCGGTGCGTGCGAAGGACATCGTCCATCTGCCGGCCGATCGTCAGGACGGGGTTCAGGGCAGCCGCCGGGTCTTGCGAGATCAGGGCGATGCGCTTGCCACGCAGGTATGCCGCTTGGGTTGCAAGGTCCATCCCGTCAAAGCGGAACACTTCAGCCGCGACCTGCGCGCCCTTCGGCAAAAGGCCCAGAAGCGCCATTCCCGTCATGGTCTTGCCGCAACCGGATTCGCCAATCAACCCGTGGATGGCCCCCTTTTCAATTTGCAGATCGACGCTGCGGACTGCCTGGACGGCACCCGTCGCCGTGGGGAACGTGACGGACAGTGCCTTGATCTCAAGCAGGATCATCGCGCTTGCCCCCCTCGGCATCGCGCAGCGCATCGCCAAGCACGCTGAACGCCAGCGCCAGTAGGAAGATCGCAAGGCCCGGAGCGGTCGATACCCACCAGCGGTCCGGAAAGAACTTGCGCCCCTCATCAACCAGTTTGCCCCAGTCCGCCGTGGGGGGCAGCACGCCGAGGCCAAGGAACGACAGGGCCGAAGCGGTCAGGAGGGCGGGGCCGAAATCAAGTGCTGCCTGCACCAGCAAGGGTCGGGCGGCACCGGGCAGGATGTGGCGGATCAGGATGCGGGGGTGTGAGACGCCCATCAGAAGTGCGGCCTCGACATAGGGTTGGCCGCGCAGCACCAGCACCTCGGACCGGGCCATGCGGGCATACCACGGCCACCAGGTGACCGAGACCGCCACGATGCTGTTCAAAAGACCGGGCCCGAGGGCAGCCGCCAGCAAGACAGCCAGCAACAGCGCCGGGAAGGCCAGAAAAATGTCGGTGACACGCATCAGCACCTCGTCCACCCAACCGCCGAAATAGCCGGCCAATACCCCGACAGGCAGGCCGACCAGCAGGGAAGAGGCGACGATCAGCAGGCCCGCCGACATCGAGACCCTTGTGCCGAAAATCACCCGGCTGAGGACGTCACGGCCCAGATGGTCGGTGCCCAACCAGAATTCGGTCGATGGCGGTTTCAGTTTGGCGATGACATTGGGATCGCCAAGGCCCTGACCGGGATAGGGGGCGAGCCAGGGGGCAAGCATAGCCAGCAGGGCAAAGATCAGGATCAGCGCCAAACCGGCGGCCCCGCCAAAGCCCAGGCGTCGGACCAGCCCGCTCATGTCAGCGCCACACGCGGATCGACCATCGCCTGGGTCAGGTCGATCACAAGGTTCATCAGCACATAGCAGACGGTCACGACAAGCGTGCATGCAGCGATGACCGGGAAATCCTTGGACAGGATGGATTCGGACACGTACCGGCCGAGGCCGGGCCAGGCGAAGATGATTTCGACCAGGACCGACCCGGTCAGGGCAAAGGCGAAGGACAGGCCGATCATGGTCAGCGCCGGGCCAACCGCGTTGCGCAGGGCATGACCATACAGGATACGCCGCTCTGACAGGCCCATGGCGCGGGCGGCGGTGATGTGGCGGCGCGACAGGATCTCGATCATCGCCGAGCGGGTGAGCCGCATCGCAATGCCGGCGGGATAAGCGGCGAGCGTCAACGCAGGCAGGATCAGGTGCCAAAGCGCATCGAGAAAGACCTGAGGCCGCCCGGCGATCAGGGCGTCGATCAGATTGAAGCCGGTCACAAAGGTCAGGGGATCGGAAACCGATATCTCCCGCGACAGACGGCCCGACAGGGGCAGAAGACCAAGCCAACTGGCAAAGACCATCTGCAAGAGCATGGCGAAGAAGAATGTCGGCATGGCCACCGCAAGGATCGACCCAAGGCTGCCCAGCCGGTCGGTCCACGACCCACGCCGCGCTGCGGCGGCAACCCCTGCGGGTATGCCGATCAGCAATGCGAGCAGGGTCGAGAAGATCGCCAGTTCCAGCGTGGCAGGCAGATAGACCCCCAGGTCCTGCGAAATCAGCCGTCGCGACTTGTATGAGACACCGAAGTCGCCCGAAGCCATCGACACGGCGAACCGGACAAACCGTTCCGGCATCGGCGCATCAAGGTTCAGCGTGACGCGGGCCTTTTCGATCTGTTCGGCCGTAGGGCGCGGTCCGGCATACAGCGCCGCCGGGTCCGAGGGCACGACCTGCGCCACAACAAAGACCAGAAACGTCACGCCCACGACCACAAAGGCCGACAGGATGGCGCGCCGCAGGATGTATCTGGCAAGATCCATTGGCGCACCGCCCCGTTCTAGCGGTTCAGCTTGTTGATGAAGACGACATGGCCATAGGCCGCGTTGTCCTCGTAACCCTGAATGTCCGAGCGGATGACATGGATATTGGGCTTGTCGAGCATGAAGACCGCCGCCGCATCGGCGATGACCAGCCGCTGCGCCTCGATGAACATGGCTTCGGCGCGGGCACGGTCGGTGCCGGACAGGGTGGCGGCCTCGTCGATCAGCGCGTCATGGGCTGGGTTCGAGTAGTAGCCCAGGTTGTAGACCGGGCTTTCCTCGCTGTGAAACAGGTTGAACAGATAGTCATAGGGCGTCACATAGGTCGGCCACCAATACATGACGAAGATGTCCTGCGCCGCCGCCGGATCGGCCTTGGCCAGTTGCCACTGCGCCTCCCAGGCCATGGGCTGCAAGGTCAGGGTGATGCCCAGCTGCGCCAGATTTGCCTTCCACAACTCGCCCGCCGTGGATTCCAACTGGTCCGAGGTGGCATAGGTCATCACCAGTTCCAGCCCGCTGTCGGCCAGCCCCTCTTCTGCCAGCAAGGCGCGGGCGGCGTCCATGTCGGTATTGGGAACCGGCGCTGCCGGGTCATGACC
>CAIXBE010000286.1 GCA_903917595.1 uncultured Rhodobacterales bacterium | reverse complement strand
GGCAAATGCTTTAGGATCGGGCAAAAGCAAAGGGAAAACGGCGATGATTCTCAGCTGTGGTGAGGCGCTGATCGACATGCTGCCCCGGACCTCGATCGGGGGAGAGGCGTGTTTTGCCCCCTATGCGGGCGGGGCGGTGTTCAACACGGCCATCGCGCTGGGGCGTCTTGGTGCGCCGTCGGCGTTCTTTTCGGGCGTGTCCAACGACATGCTGGGCGAGATTCTAACCGACACCCTGACCGCGTCAAAAGTCGACATCCGTCCTATGGCCCGGTCGGACCGGCCGACCACGGTGGCCTTCGTCAAGCTGGTGGACGGGCAGGCGACCTATGCCTTTTATGACGAGGCGACGGCGGGCCGGATGCTTGCGACCGCCGACCTGCCGGCGCTTTCGGCGGATGTGGACGCGTTGTTTTTTGGCGGTATCTCGCTGGTCAACGACCCCGCTGCCAGCACCTATGAGGCGCTGCAGGCCCGCGAATGCGAGGCCCGGGTGACTATGATCGACCCCAACATCCGCCCTGGCTTCATCGCCGGGAAGGAAGCCGAATACCGCGCCCGGATCGAACGGATGATTGCGCGCGCCGATATCGTGAAACTGTCGGATGAAGACCTGCACTGGCTGGAGGGCAAAGGCGACCTGACGGCCTTGGCACGGGGCATTCTGGCCAAGGGGCCGAAAGTTGTCTTCATAACCGAAGGCGCTGCGGGCGCGCGGGCGGTGACGGCGACGCAAGACCGCTTTGTGGCGGCGCAAAAGGTGACGGTCGTCGACACGGTCGGCGCGGGCGATACGTTCAACGCGGGCGTGCTGGCGGCGTTGGATCTGGCCGGGTCGTTGACCAAACCCGGGCTTTCAGCCTTGCCTGATGCCACGCTTGATGCCGCCCTGTCGCTGGGTACTCGGGCGGCGGCGATCACCGTCAGCCGCGCCGGGGCCAACCCGCCCTGGGCCGAAGAGTTGTGAGAGCCGTCCTTCAGCGCGTCACAAGGGCCGAAGTCCGGGTCGATGGCGATCTGGTGGGCGAGGTCGGACCCGGCTTTCTGATCCTGATCTGCGCCATGGCGGGCGACACCGAGGCCGTTGCGGCAAAACTGGCCACCAAGATTGCCAAGCTGCGGGTGTTCAAGGACGATCAGGGCAAGATGAACCTGTCGGTGCGCGACATTGGTGGCGCGGCGCTGGTGGTCAGCCAGTTCACCCTTGCGGCTGATTTGCGCGGCAACCGGCCGGGCTTTTCAACTGCAGCGCCGCCCGATCAGGGCGAACGGCTTTACCGGCATTTCAGCACCTGTCTGGCGGCGGAAGGCGTGCCCGTTGCCAATGGCCGCTTTGGGGCCGACATGGCGGTCAGTCTGGTGAATGACGGGCCGGTGACCATCTGGATGGACACCGACGCGCTATGATCAACCGGCTTTAATTGAACGGATTGCCCGGCGACTGGATGACCCCGCCGCAGTCGATCAGCGCGTCGATCGAGGCGCTGGACCCAGCAAGCGAATAGTTCTGCACGTCCGACCCGTCAGCGTCGCGCAGATACAGCCGGTTGCCGCGCGCCACTTCGTTGATGAAGTTTACCCCGGCGTTGCTGTCGGGCAGGTAGAACAGGACCGAGTTCTGATAAAGCTCGGCGGCCGTCAGGCTCCATGGTCCGCGGCGGTCAATCTGGACCTCAAGGTCCGCGGTGTCGCCCTCGCCAAAGGACCAGGCGGTCGAATAGAACTGCAACTGCACAGCACCATCCGGAAAGGTCCAGATCGAGAAGCTTTCGCCCGGAGCCGACACCTCGGCGACGCAGCCGACGGACCCGTCGTCCCAGCCGACGATTTCCACCTGCCAGTGCTTGTGCGCAAACAGTACTTCGGACTCTTGCGCGAGTGCCATCCCTGCCGTGACCGCGATCAGCGCGGCAGCCAGTCCTATCCGATAACCCATTGTCCCGTTCCCATTTCGAAAAACCATGCCCGTTTCTCGCGCCTGAAAGTGATTCAGGCAAATGAAACTTGCTGTCATCTTGGCCAGGCAACCCCTGCCACCAAACCTATTTCGCCCATTCCCACGGATTGCTGAACTGGCCCAGAATGCTGGCCACCGCCGCATCCTCGACCGGGGCGGATTTTTGCAGCTGCGCCACCAGCCCGCGCTTCTTGTCCTCGACCACGGCAGACACGCGCGCCGGGATGCCGGCCCCGGCCAGCGCCGCGTCATAGGTCCGGCTGATCGCCATCCGCCGCAGGTCGGGCTTGAACACCTTGCCAACGGCGGTTTTCGGCAATTCCGGCAGCACCTCAAGATACTTCGGCACCGCCGCGCGTTCGTGGATATGCGTGGTCAGATAGGCCATCAGGTCATCGACTGTGGCCGATGCCCCCTTGACCAGTTCGACATAGGCGCAAGGCAGTTCGCCTGCGTGGGCATCGGGCTGGCCGATGGCGCCGACGACGGCGACGGCCGGATGACCCATCAGCGCCTCTTCGATGATCGCGGGGTCGATGTTGTGACCGCCCCGGATGATCAGGTCCTTGGCCCGCCCGGTGATGAAAAGATAGCCTTCGGCATCGATCCGGCCCAGATCGCCAGTGCGCAGAAAGCGGCCCTCGGCGAACAGCTCCTTGTTCTTGTCGGCCTCGGTATAGGTCGATCCGGCAAAGACCCCGGGGTTCGAGATACAGATCTCGCCCGCCTCATCCACGGCGCATTCGCGGAAATCGGTGGCACCCTGTCGGGTCAGGATGCGAACCTGAGTATAGGGGAACATCAACCCGACCGAGCCGATCTTCTTGGTCCCGCCCGGTGGGTTGATCGACACAAGGCAGGTGGCCTCGGTCAGCCCGTAGCCCTCGACGATCTCGATCCCGGTTTCCTTCTTGAAGCGGTTGTAAAGTTCCACCGGCAGCGGGGACGATCCCGAGAAGGCGTTCTTCAAACTGGAGATATCGGCATTAACCGGGCGCTGCATCATAGCGGCAAGGGCGGTGGGCACGGTGATCAGATAGGTGACCTTGTAGCGTTCGACCAGCTTCCACAGGTTGTCGAACACGCCTTCGCCCCGGTAGCCTTGCGGGGTTGGAAACACCACATGCGCGCCCGATCCGATCATCGACATCAGGATCGGATAGCAGGCAAAGACGTGGAACATCGGCAACGGGCACAGCACCACATCGTCGGATTTGAACAGCAGCGTCGATCCCAGCCAGCCGTTGTAGATCATGCCCGACAGCTTGTGCTGGGCGACCTTGGGCATGCCGGTGGTGCCGCCGGTGTGGAAATAGGCGGCGACGTGGTCTTCGGTGCGGTCGGCAAAGGTCAGTTTGTTGGCCGGCATCCGGGCCACTTCGGCCCCGAAATCCTTGACGTTCGCGGTATGCGGCACCGGGTTTTTCGGGCGGAGCCATGGCACGATGAACCGTTTCAGCCCGGAGAGGTTGGGCACCAGATCCACCTCCAGCACCGTCTTGACGTCGGGAGCGAACTGCACCGCTTCGGCCACTTTCTGCGGCAGATCGGTCTTGGGGAAGGCCTTGAGCGTCACCACCACCTTGGCCCCGGTTTCGCGCAGGATGGCGGCGATCTTTTCGGGCTCCAGAAGCGGGTTGATCGGGTTCACAATCCCCGCAACGGCGCCCGCAAGCAGTGTCACCGCCGTTTCCAGCGTGTTCGGGAGAATAAAGGCGACAACGTCCTTTTCGCCGATTCCCAGCGACCGGAACAGGTTTGCGGCCCGCGTCACCTCGGCATGCAGATCGGACCAGGTGAGAGTGGTTTTCTTCGTCTCGGGCCCCGACAGCAGTTGATAGCTGATCGCGGGGCGGTTGCCGTGGTTAGCTTTGGCGCGGGTCAGGTAGTCATGGATCGACCGCGCCTGCCCCCGGTCCTCCCAGGGCATTTCCGCCTCGATCGCCTTCAGGTCCGCAGCCGTTGCGAAAGTTGACATTCAGGTCCTCCCCTATGGCCCGCTGTTGCCGCGGGCTTTGGGGCAGGATGGGGGGCGGCGACGCGTTTGTGAAGTCGGTTTGTCCAGACCCGGCACAGGAAATGCCGCGTCAGACCAGCCCCTCGGTGAACTGCAGCCGGGCCAGCCTTGCGTAAAGCCCGCCTTCAGCGACCAGCGCGTCATGGGTGCCGATGGCGGCAATCTGGCCCTGATCGAAAACCACGATCCGGTCGGCGCGTTTGACCGTGGCCAGCCGGTGCGCGACGACAAGGGTCGTGCGCCCTTCCGCCAGCTTTTCGACCGCCGCCTGCACCAGCAGTTCGCTTTCGGCGTCCAGCGCACTGGTGGCCTCGTCCAACAAGAGGATCGGCGCATCGCGCAGGATGGCGCGGGCAATCGCAACCCGCTGTTTCTGGCCGCCCGACAGCATTACGCCGCGTTCGCCCAGATAGCTGTCATAGCCCTGCGGCAAGGCCGCAAGGAAATCATGCGCCGCTGCAGCCTTTGCCGCCACCTCAACCTCGGCATCGGTGGCACCGGGCCTGCCAAAGCGGATATTCTCGCGCGCAGAGGTGGCAAAGATCACCGGGTCCTGCGGCACCAGCGCGATCGACCGCCGGAAGTCCGCCCGCGCAAGATCGGTCAGCGCCACGCCGTCCAGAGTGATCTGCCCCGATTGCGGATCATAAAACCGCATCAGCAGTTGCAGGATCGTGGTCTTGCCAGCTCCCGAAGGCCCGACAAGCGCCACCGTCTCGCCCGGGGCCACCCGCAGGGAAACTCCGTTCAGCGCCGAGGTGTCGGGCCGCGTCGGATAGCGGAAGGTCACGTCCTCAAACGCAATCTCGCCCTTGACGGGGCGGGGCAGGGCCACCGGGCGGGTCGGGTCCTTGATTGCGTCGTCGGTGTTCAAAAGCTCGACCAGACGTTCGGTCGCCCCGGCGGCGCGTTGAAGTTCGCCCCAGATTTCCGACAGCGCCCCGACCGCGCCCGCGACCATCACCGCATAGATCACGAACTGGATCAGCGCGCCCACCGTCATCGCGCCGCCACGCACGTCCCGTGCGCCGATCCACAATACGCCCACGATCCCGGCAAAGGTCAGGAAGATCACGATTACCGTCATCACCGCCCGGGTCTTGATCCGGGTCTTGGCCGAGGAAAAGGATTTCTCGGTCAGGTCGGCGAATTCGGCCTGGGTGGCACCTTCATGGGTGAAGGCCTGCACCGTCTGGACCGACGACAACGCCTCGGAGGCGGAGCCCGACGATGCCGCAATCCAGTCCTGATTCTCCCGCGACAACCGGCGCAACTTGCGCCCCAGCACAATGATCGGCACGACGATCGCGGGCACGACCAACAGCACAAGGCCCGTCAGCTTGCCCGAGGTCAGGAACAAAAGCGCCAGACCGCCGAACAATATCAGCACGTTGCGCAGCGCGACCGACACGGATGACCCGATCACCGACAAGATCAGGGTCGTGTCGGTGGTGATGCGACTCAGCACCTCGCCGGTCATGATGCGTTCGAAAAAGGCAGGTGACATGCCCATCACCCGGTCAAACAGGGCGCGGCGGATGTCGGCCACCACCCGTTCGCCCAGCCGCGTCACCAGATAATAGCGCAAGCCTGTTCCCACCGCGAGCAGGGCCGCGATGCCCAAGGCCGCACCGAAATACTTGTCCAAAAGCGCTACGTCGGCGGTGTTGAACCCGTCCACCACGCGGCGCACTGCCAAAGGCAGGATCAGACTGACCGAGGCTGTCATGATCAGCGCCATAAGCGCCAGCCCCATCATCCCGCGATAGGGCGCCAGGAATGGCACCAGCCCGCGCAAAGCGCCGACTTTCTTGGCCTTTGGTCGGTCTTCGCTGCCTGAGCTATCGGACATGAACTGCGCCTCGTCTGGTTTGGCAAAGGATGTAGTCTGCCGCCGCCCCGGCCACAAGCGCCGCAAGGCCCTGCACGCCCTTTCCCCGGCCGCCGTCCCATGCCACCCTTGCGGCAAAAGGACCAAGCCGATGACCCAGACCCGATTCCGCGCCGCAGATGGCGCGATGCTCGCCTATTCTGACGAAGGCACGGGCCTTCCGCTTTTGTGCCTTGCCGGTCTGACCCGGACGATGGCCGATTTTGACTATCTGGCCCCGCATTTGCCGCCCCTGCGCCTGATCCGGATGGACTATCGCGGACGGGGGGGCAGCGACTGGACCGGGCCTGACACCTACAGCATTGAACAAGAAGGGCGGGACGCGCTGGCCCTCCTTGATCATCTTGGCATCGCCAAGGCCGCGATCCTTGGCAACTCGCGCGGGGGGCTGATCGGGATGGTCCTAGCGGCTGTGGCGCCCGATCGGGTGCTGGGCCTGTGCCTGAATGACATCGGCCCCGAGATCGACCGCGCCGGCCTGTCGCGCATCGTGGATTACGTTGGGCGCAACCCTTCCGCCACCACCGGCGCCGGGTTTGCCGACCAGCTTTCCCGCAGCCCCGGCTTTACCAATATCCCGCTGTCGCGCTGGCGCGAGGAGGCGACAAGGCTGTCGCTGGAAACCCAGGACGGGCTGACCATCACCTATGACCCGGCCTTACGCGAACCGGTTCTGGCAGCTTTCAACAGCCCGCCCGTCGATCTCTGGCCCTTGTTCGGCGCGCTTGCAGGCCTGCCGCTGGCCCTGATCCGAGGGGCGAACTCGGACCTTCTGGCCCCCGGCACGGCCGCGAAGATGCGGGACCTTCGCCCCGACATGGCCTTTGCGGAAGTCCCGGACCGCGCCCACATCCCGTTTCTTGACGAACCCGAAGCGGTCGCCCTGATCCGCAAGTTTTTGAAAGCCCTTGCATGACCGAGATCGCCCTGATCGAAGCTGCCGCCCTTCGGCTCGCGGGCCATGTCCGCCAGACCCCTCTCTTGTACGCGCCGCTCTTGGACCGGATCGCCGGGCGGCGCATCTTCGTCAAGGCCGAGTGCCTGCAACTGACCGGCAGCTTCAAGGCGCGTGGCGGCTGGTCCGCCGTGTCGGCTCTGCCTCCGCAGGCGCGCACCCAAGGCGTGATCGCCTATTCCTCGGGCAACCATGCTCAAGGTGTCGCCTATGCCGCCGCCCGGCACGGCAGCCCCTGCGTGATCCTGATGCCGTCGGATGCGCCGCAGATCAAGATCGCCAACACCCGCGCCTATGGGGCCGAGGTGGTGCTTTACGACCGCTCTACCGCCGACCGCGATGCCATCGGGGCTGACCTGTCTGCCGCGCGCGGCCTGACCCTGATCAAGCCCTACGACGATCCGCAGGTCATCGCCGGTCAAGGCACCGTCGGGTTGGAACTGGCTGAACAGGCCGCCAATGCCGGAATCGACACCGCCGATGTGCTGGCCTGCTGCGGCGGCGGAGGCCTGACCTCAGGCATCGCCCTTGCCCTTGCCTCCCGCGCGCCGGGCCTCACGGTCCGCACCGCCGAACCCGAAGGCTTTGACGACATGGCCCGGTCGCTGGCCAGCGGCACAAGGCAGCGGAACGCCACCGCCACCGGCTCGATCTGCGACGCAATCCTGACGCCGACGCCGGGCGATCTGACATTTCCCATCCTGTCGCGCCTTGCCGGCCCCGGCACCGTCATCAGCGACGATCAGGCGCTGCGGGCGATGGCGCTGGCCTTCACCCACCTGCGCATCGTGCTGGAACCGGGCGGGGCCGCAGCCCTTGCCGCCGCCCTTTTTGCCCCCGACCTGCCCGATACCGTCATCGCAATCGCCACCGGCGGCAACGTCGACCCAAGCTTGTTCGCCACCACATTGGAGCGTTTTGCGTGACCCTTGTCTGGCTGGACGACCTGCGCCTGAACGCCGAAATCTCCGGCCCTGAAAACGCCCCGCCCGTGGTCGTCATCCACGCGCTTGGCACCAACCTTTCCATTTGGGACGCCGTCGTGGCGCGGCTCCCGCCCTTGCGCGTCCTTCGTTATGACCAGCGCGGGCATGGCAAGTCTGATGTGCCTCGGCCCCCCTATGCAATGGGCACGCTGGTGCGCGACGCCGAACGGATCATGGACCACTTCAAGTTGAAAGACGCTGTCGTCGTCGGCCTGTCCGCAGGCGGGATGGTGGCGCAGGGTCTTGCGGTCAAGCGGCTGGATCTGGTGCGCGGGCTGGTGCTGTCCAACACCGCCCCCCGCATCTTGACCCCCGAAATCTGGGCCGATCGCATCGACCTTGTTCGACGCGACGGTCTTGCCGCCCTCTCCGACGCTTCGATGGAACGGATGCTGGGCCGCAACTGGCGTGACAGCCCCGCGATGCCAGCCTTGCGCGCCATGCTGCTGGCCACCGACCCACAGGGCTGGATGGGTGTCGCCGCCGCCGTGGCGGGCACCGACTTTTATGCGACCACCGCAACCTTGACCCTGCCCACGCTCGTCATCGCCGGATCGCTGGACGCGGCCACCCCGCCCGACATGGTGCGCGAAATGGCCGACCTGATCCGCGGCAGCGACTTTCACCTTTTGCGCGCCGCAGGCCATCTGCCCCCCGCCGACCAACCCGAAGCTTTCGCCGCGGCCCTAGCCACTTTCCTCACCCGGATCGGCCACCGCTGACCAAAGCCGCAAAGACGACATCCCGCGCCGTATTTGAACCGGACCTTTTGCCACCTGATCCTTAGCTTGCTCTTTTAAGAAATACTCCACGGGGGTGCGGGGGTGTGTAACCCCCGCGTCTTCGGCCAGCCAAAGGGACCGCGCCATGAAACTGAAGGACCTTGAAATCTTCGTCGTCGCCCCTCCCTTTCCGGGCTGGGGCGGGCGCTACTGGATCTTCACCAAGCTGACCACCGACACCGGCATCGTCGGCTACGGCGAATGCTATGCCTCGACCGTCGGGCCAAAGGCGATGCAGGCGGTGATCGAGGACGTGTTCGAGCGCCACATGGCGGGTGAGAACCCCGAAAACATCGAACTGATGTTCCGCCGCGCCTATTCTTCCGGCTTCACCCAGCGCCCCGACCCGACTGTCATGGGCGCGTTCTCGGGCCTTGAGATCGCCTGCTGGGATATCCTTGGCAAGGCGCGCAACCGCCCGGTCTGGGCGCTTTTGGGCGGCAAGATGAATGACCGGATCCGGTCCTACACCTATCTTTACCCCGCCCCGGGCAACGAATCCCCTGGCTTCTGGGTCGATCCCGATGCGGCCGCCGAAGCGGCGGTGCGTTTCATGAACATGGGCTTTACCGCTGTCAAGTTTGACCCCGCCGGTCCCTATACCATCCGGGGCGGGCACGAGCCTGCGATGTCCGACATCACCCGCTCGGTCGCGTTCTGCAAGGCAATCCGCGAGGCCGTCGGCGATCGCGTCGACCTCTTGTTTGGCACGCATGGCCAGTTCACCACCCCCGGTGCCATCCGCATGGGCCGCGAACTGGAACCCTATAACCCGCTTTGGTATGAAGAACCGATCCCGCCGGACAACCTGCTGGAGTTTGCCGAGGTCGCCAAATCCGTCCGCGTCCCCCTCGCGACGGGCGAACGGATGACCACCAAGGCCGAATTTGGCACCCTTCTGCGCGCGGGTGGGGTCAAGATCCTGCAACCGGCTTTGGGTCGCGTCGGTGGCATCTGGGAAGCCAAGAAAATCGCCGCCATGGCCGAGATTTTCAACGCCGAAATGGCCCCTCACCTTTACGCAGGCCCGGTCGAATGGGCCGCCAACGTCCATTTCGCGGCTTCGATCCCGAACCTTCTGATCGCGGAAACCATCGAGGATGGCGGGGCCTTTCATCAGAAACTGATCAAGAATTCGATCAAATGGGAAGACGGCTACATCATCCCGCCCGACGCCCCCGGTCTGGGGATCGAGTTCGACGAGGACGTCGCCCGCGCCCATCCGTTCACGGGCACGGGGTTGCATCTGCAGATGCAAGAAGCCCCCTGCGACCACCGCCACGGCAACCGGTTCGAAGGCGGAGCGCCCGCGAAGAAGGCTTAGACCGCCCAGCCTTGCAGGGTCACCCAGGCCGCGCCGTTGCCGTTCTTGCGGCGGCGGTAGAACATGTCGACATGGAGGATCGCCCGGCCCCCGCCCGGTAGATCGATGGCACCGGAATGCGTGCCCTGTTCGACCAGCGTGTCGAAATTGTAGGCTTGGTTTTCGCCGTTGCCGAAATAGACAACCGCGCGTTCGACATGGACATTGTTGCCAGTGACCCCAATGCGCAGCTTGGTGTAGATTCCGCCATTGTCGGCCACGATGATCCGGTCGGCATCGCCGTAAACCTTGACCTTGCGGCTGCCAAGATCGACCCAGTCCCCAGCCCAGGCCGCGCGTGTCGCCAAGGGGGCGACCAGCGCGCCAAGCCCGAATGCCAGAATGCCTCTGCGTGTCGTCATGTCAAATGCTCCCTGAAGACAGTCACTCTTGAGAGCATATACGAAACCGCGGCCAATTTCCGTCGGGAATTTTGCGGATATGTGGCGGGCCCAGGAGGACTCGAACCCCCAACCTCGGACTTAGAAGGTCCTTGCTCTATCCAGTTGAGCTATGAGCCCGCACGCTGGCCCTTTTGGGCCAAGCCCGCAGATCAGGCAAGCACCTTCATCATGAAGACGGAGTTCGGGTCCAGCGCATAGCCTTCGAACGGCGGGCACTCAGTAAAGCCTGCCTTTTCATACAACCGGCGGGCGGGCAGGAACATGACTTGCGACCCGGTCTCAAGACTTAGTCGCGTGTATCCCGCGGCCTGTGCCTCGGCCAGAAGATGATCCAGCATCCGGCGCGACAAGCCGCGGCCGCGGGTCTCGGACAGGACATGCATCGACTTGATCTCAGCATGGGTCGCGTCGATCCGCTTGAAGGCCCCCATCGCCAGCGGGTCACCATCTTCGCGCAGGACGTAGAATGCGATCTGCGGATGATCCAGCGCGCCCGCATCCATCATGTGGATGCTTTCCGGTGGGGTGTCGGCGTGCATGTCGGCGGTGTGGCGCTGCATCAGCAAGGCCAGGTCCGCCGAAGTTGGCCGTTCACGGGCGATGGTCAGCGCGTCGGTCATTCAGTGCGTCCAGGCGCCCTTGCGGTCGGTGGCGAAATTCTCGCCATAGCCGCGCTGACGGATGATCGGCTTGCGGGCTTTCGGCGCGACCACGTCAAATTCCACGCCCTTGGAGATGGCATAAGCCTCGGCCGCCTCGCGGGTGTCGAACCGCAGGCGCACCTGGGTCTGGGTGTCGCCCGACGAGGTCCAGCCCATCAAAGGGTCCACCTCACGCGCGGACCCTTGCGCAAATTCCAGGACCCACCCTTGGGTCTTGGCGGTGCCCGACTGCATTGCGGTCTTGGCTGGCTGATAGATGCGAGCGCGCATGATGAACCTCCCGGCGTTGCAGCCATATTCCAAAGCTTTGCGGAAAGCGCAAGCGGTAGCTGGGCCGGGGAGAGGGCAAAAGGCTGTCGGCTGATCTCGGGGGGTGTGGGGTGGGATTGAGATCAGCCGACAACTTAGTTGCTGCTTGCAGGTTTACTGTCGCCTAATCGGAAACGAAAATCAACCTAAAGATGCAAAGATTCCAAAATTTCTGGTTCAGGTCGTGGATGCCGGCCCGACTTTACGCTGCAGCCGCACAATCTGATACCGGTTGTAGGTCCGAAACGCTGCTGATGACCGGCTGGAGCCGGTCAGACGCTGCATCAGGTTCTCGCGGCGCTTGGCCGACAGGAACAGTCCGACAAGCCGGGCCAGCGCCCAATGCGCCAGCGGTCGCTTGCCCCTGATCTCGTCCGAGACCCTTGTGACCCCATGGCCCAGCACGTTGAAGAACTGCTGTTCGAGGTCGATCGAGGGGGCAACCGCGTCGGTGATGTCTTCTTCGGCAGCAATCTCGAAAGGCGAGGCGGCAACCGACTTGCGGAACCTGTTGACCGAATGACCGCCGCCCGGCTGGGCACCATGGGACTCGCGCCCGCTGTAGGCTTCGGTCCGGAAGCAATCGGCGATCAGCACTTGCCCGCCGGGCGCCAGCAGCCCGGCGCATTTCGGCAGGCTGTCCGCCAGCGGGATATACTGAAAGCTCTCCGAGAACAGGCACAGATCGAACGGCCCGCTGCCGGCATAATCCTCCAGCCTGCATTCATGCACCACCGCGCCGGGGGCGTTCGCCCGGCAGCGCGCCGCCAGAAAGGCCGAGGGTACGACGATCTCGACCGAATGGCCAAGGGCCAGCAGCTTTTTCGCCGTCTCGCCAGCGCCGCCGCCGATGTCCAGAATGCGCAAAGGCCCCTGCGGCAAATAGCCGAACAGCTTGATCGTATAGGCATCCTGCGCCGCCCGCAGATTCCCCGCCGTCACCTCAAGCCCGGTCCAAAGCCCATAGTGCAGGTTTTCCGCCCCGGACAGCCAGCGGATGAACGCCAGCCCCACATCAAGGCCCACCGCCCGCGTATCAATCTTCTTTGCCATCATGCACCTCTTGCAGCCTGCCTTAGCCGCTTCCCGCGGCCCCGGCAACGGTTTCGCCCCTCTCCGTGGATCACCGCTTGAACTGGAACAAAAACGGATCAAATCTGTCCTGTCCCCGACTCCCCCTTTTCACGAGGCGACGATGCCGCACAACACCATCAACGCCCTGACCGAGCGCCCGGATGTCCTGAGCAAGCCAAAACTTGAAGGTGGCCGCCGCTTTGTGCTGTCCACGCCGTTCCAGCCCGCCGGCGACCAGCCGACAGCGATCAGGGAACTGACGGCGGGGGTTCTGGGCGGCGAACGAGATCAGGTTCTTCTGGGGGCCACCGGGACCGGCAAGACCTTTACCATGGCCAAGGTCATCGAAGGCACCCAGCGCCCCGCCATCATCCTTGCGCCCAACAAGACGCTGGCCGCGCAATTATACGGCGAATTCAAAAGCTTCTTTCCCGACAACGCGGTCGAATACTTCGTGTCCTACTACGATTACTACCAGCCCGAAGCCTATGTCGCCCGCACCGACACCTACATAGAAAAAGAATCCCAGATCAACGAACAGATCGACCGGATGCGCCACTCGGCCACCCGGGCGCTGCTGGAGCGGGATGACGTGATCATTGTGGCCTCGGTCTCGTGCATTTACGGCATTGGGTCGGTCGAAACCTATTCCGCTATGACCCAGGACCTGATCACCGGCCAGATGTATGACCAGCGCAAGGTCATGGCCGAACTGGTGGCGCAACAATACAAGCGGCTGGAAACCTCGTTCCAGCGCGGGGCGTTCCGGGTGCGCGGCGACAGCCTTGAGGTCTGGCCCGCCCACCTTGAAGACCGGGCCTGGCGGTTTTCGTTCTTTGGCGAAGAACTTGAAAGCATTACCGAATTCGACCCGCTGACCGGGGCGAAGACAGATAGTTTCCAGCAAATCCGCATCTATGCGAATTCACACTACGTCACCCCGCGCCCGACGCTGGCGCAGGCGACCAAAGGCATCAAGGAGGAGCTTTTCCATCGCCTTAAGCAGTTGACCAGCGAAGGCAAGCTCTTGGAGGCCCAGCGGCTGGAACAACGCTGCACCTTTGATCTTGAGATGCTGGAAGCCACCGGCAGTTGCGCCGGGATCGAGAATTACTCCCGCTACCTGACGGGCCGCGCGCCCGGTGAACCGCCGCCGACGCTGTTCGAATTCATCCCCGACAATGCCATTGTTTTTGCAGACGAATCCCACGTTTCCGTCCCCCAGATCGGTGGCATGTTCAAGGGCGACTTCCGCCGCAAGATGACGCTGGCAGAACACGGCTTTCGCTTGCCCAGTTGCATGGACAACCGCCCCCTGAAGTTCGAGGAATGGGATGCCATGCGCCCGCAATCGGTCTTCGTTTCCGCAACCCCCGCAGCGTGGGAGATGGAGCAGACCGGCGGCGTCTTCACCGAACAGGTGATCCGCCCCACCGGCCTGATCGACCCGCAGGTCGAAATCCGCCCGGTGGAGATGCAGGTTGACGACCTGCTGGACGAGATTCGCAAAGTCGCCGCCCGTGGTCTGCGCACCCTTGCCACTGTCCTGACCAAGCGCATGGCCGAGGATCTGACCGACTATCTGCACGAACAGGGCATCCGCGTGCGCTATATGCACTCTGACATCGACACCATCGAACGCATTGAAATCCTGCGCGATTTGCGGCTGGGGGCGTTTGACGTGCTGGTCGGGATCAACCTGTTGCGCGAAGGTTTGGACATCCCCGAATGCGGCCTCGTGGCCATTCTTGACGCCGACAAGGAAGGTTTTCTGCGGTCAGAAACCAGCCTGATCCAGACCATCGGCCGCGCGGCCCGGAACTCCGAGGGCCGGGTCATCATGTATGCCGACCGGATGACCGGCAGCATGGAGCGCGCGATTGGCGAAACCAACCGCCGCCGCGAAAAGCAGATGGCCTACAACCTGAAACACGGCATCACGCCGGAAACGATCAAGAAGAACGTCGAGGATGTCCTGTTCGGCACCTGGGTCGGCGACACCGATCAGGCGCGGATCACCACCAAGGTCGACAAGCCCATGGTCGGCAAGAACCTTGCCGCCCACCTTGACGCGTTGCGCCTGCAGATGCGCAAAGCTGCCGAGAACCTGGAGTTTGAAACCGCCGCCCGCCTGCGGGATGAGGTGAAACGGCTGGAAGCGGTGGAACTTGCCGTCGCCGACGACCCCTTTGCCCGGCAAGAGGTGATCGAGGAGGCGGTGGAAGAAGCGGTCAAGATGTCCGGTCGGTCGACGGCTGGGCGGGCGGGGCAACGGGGCGGCAAGCGGAGCAGGGGGAAGAGGTAGGGTGGCCAATTTGCCCGCGCATCGCGTGGCCGGTGGGAAGATTGCCCGCACTACGCCAGCGCAACCTGCTTTGCCGTGTCCTCCACCCCCGTCAGCCAAACCTTCCCGTCCCGCATCCCGCCCCGGATCAGAAACCCCGGCTCAGTCACTTCGGGGTGCGCTTCGGCCCAGTCGCGGTAGCGGTCGTTGGTCACGATCCGCGCGTTGAATTTCTGGGCAGCCGCAAGGATATAGGGGTCGGCCGGGGTGCCCTTCGGGACCACGAGCACCTGATCCTCTGGCACCGACAGCTTGGATGACAATGCAGCTTCGTTCATGAACCTTCCGAACAGTTTCCACCCGGCATTGGCGTCGAACACTACTCCCGGATCAAAGCCGCGCACTTTCAGGTCTTCGACAACCCGCAACAAGGGCGCAAGCTGTGGGGTGTTGTCCTGCCAGTGCATCACGTTCGATCCGTCGACAAGAATCCAGTTCTTCGGCTTGCGGCGCGAAGCCCGTCTGGAGGGTCTGGAAGGTCTGGCGCGCCCGGTGGTCTTTCGCCGGGTCCGCCAAAGAAACGCAAGGACCACGGCCAGCAACAGGGCGAGTGTCACCAGAAATGGAATGGTTTCCGAAGGCATTGAAATCCCCTAAGCCTTTGGTGCCCTGATGAATTTGAAATCGGTAAAGGGCAGCAAGAACAGCATCTTCAACATGCCTGAAGTCTAAACCGGGGCCCGGACTTCCTGCAAGCGGGATTGACCGGGATCAAGGCGGCAGTGGGCAGGACCGGCTATGACTTGCGGACATGAAAATATCCAAGGGATTGCCCGGATGCGACTGATGATGGTTCTCTATTCGATGATTGCCACCGCTATGGCCGGGTCCGGTGTGATCGCGGTGCTGACCATGGGTTATGCAACGCTGTGGCCGATCCTTGCGGCGGCGGTGGTGGGGGCGGTGCTGGCGCTTCCGGTCAGTTGGGCCGTCGCGCGCGAGATCAGCTAGAACGTATCCGGCCAATTCGTTTCGGAAGAACTGCGTTCCGAACCAATGGCTTCCGCCTCAAGGAACACCCGCACGGTTTCGTCGAACTCGCGGGGTTTTTCGGCGTGCAGCCAGTGGCCCGCATCGGGAAGCTTCGCAAAACGCGCTTTAAGGAAATGCGCCCGGATGGTGTCGCGGTATTCGGGCAGGACGTAGGACGACAGCGCCCCGGTCAGAAACAGCGTCGGATGGTCAAAGGTGCCTTCGGTCCCCGGCCAGCCGACGATCTTGGGCATCTCGGCGTCCAGCACCGCAAGGTTCAGGCGCCAGCGCGGCGGTTTGGTGCGCAGGTCCAGGGATTGCAGAAAGAAGGCGCGCAGGGCGGAGTCGTCGATATGTGCGGCAAGGGCGGCGTCCGCATCAACACGGGTGGTGATCTGCGTCAGGTCAAGCGCCGCCATGGCGCGGGCATTGGCGCGCTGGTCGTGGCTGTAGGCGACCGGGGCGATATCGGCCACCACCAGACGGCGGATCAGGTCGGGCCGGGTCAGCGCCAGTTGCATCGACGCCTTGCCGCCCATCGAATGGCCCAGAAGGTCGACCGGAGCGCCCAAGGCCTCGATCACCTCGGCCAGATCGGCGGCCATGTCGGGATAGCTTTGGCTACCGGCCCAAGGGCTGTCGCCATGGTTCCGCATGTCGACGGCCACCACCTCGCGCCGGTCGGACAGACGGCGGGCGATGACACCCCAGTTGCGCCCCGAGCCATACAGCCCGTGGGCGATGATCAGGGTTGGCGCTTCGGCGCGGGCGGCGGGATGGCGGGTAAGGGCAAGCATACGGCTGCATATCGCCACGGGCCATGCAAAACCAGAGCGGTTGAATGCCGAAGCGAACACTTCTACGGTCAGCCCTGGGTGTGGAGGATTTTTGATGAGTATGGTGGCGATCCAGCAGATGGCGGACCGCGTGGCGCAGCTTTTGGAAGAAAAGCATGGCCTTGGCGGTCGCGATCTGACGGCCAAGCTGCGGCGGGGCAAGCGGCTTTTGCCGCGCAAGGTGCGGGATGCGGCCGATGCGTTGGCTGCGGCAGCCGAAATGGCACGGAACCCAAAGCTGATGGGGCAGGTCGACATGGGGCAGGTGTCGGGTGCCTACGACGTCTGCGTGCGCCATCTTGCGGGTATTGACACGGCCGAGCGGCGGCGCGGCACCATGGTCGGGATGGTCGAATCCGTCGGGATCGGGGTGCTGATCTTTGGTATCGTGATTGTCGGGGTCATGTATTGGCTTGGGTATCTGTAGCCCCGAAAGCCTGCGCCGACAGCGACTGCCGGGTGACCAGCGTGACGGTCACGAAGGCCACATACAGCAGCAGATACCATGACCCAAGCTTGGCCAGACTGACGATCTGGCCGGGCAACTGGCCGGAATAGATCCAGGTTCCGGTCGCGGTCCCGACGTTTTCCGCCAGCCAAAGCGCCAGCGCCGCAAGGAAGGCCGCCAGCGGCAGGGGCATCCACCAATGCCGGTCAAGAATGCTGAACCAGACCCGGGTGCGGGCATAAAGCGCCAGCGTGGCCAGAAACAACGCGATGCGGATGTCGGGCAGGAAGTGGTGGGCAAAGAAATTCACATAGATCGCCAGCCCAAGAATCAGCGTCAGCGGAAAGGCCGGGTAGGGCGCAAAACGCATGTCGAAGATGCGGATGACGCGGGCGATGTAGCTACCTACTGAAGCATACATGAACCCCGAAAACAGTGGCACTCCCATCAGCATGAACAGCCCCGGCTCGGGGTAGGCCCATGACCCGACATGGACCTTGAACCATTCCATCGCCGTGCCGGTCAGGTGGAAAAGAAGGATGACGCGGGCTTCCTCCCAGGTCTCCAGCTTTGCCCACAGGAAGACCGCCTGCGTGGCGATGGCAAACAGGAACAGGGCGTCATAGCGATGCAATGGCCAGTCGGGCTGCCACAGGAATTTGGTCGCGATGATGGCCAGCAGAAGAAGGCCGCCAAACAGGCAGGCCCAGCCCTGCTTCAGCACGAACAGCACGAATTCGGCCAGCGCAAAGGGCAATCGGGCCCGCGCCCAGTCGCCCATGCGGTGTTCAAGGCCCCGAGTTGTCTGGCGGGGTTGGGTCAACGCCAATCGCGCCCCAATACCGGCCGTTCGCGGCGTGGGGCCGCAACCGGCGTCAGATGCGCCCGTGCAGCGCCATGGGCGTCGTGGATCGCGTGGGCGATCAACCCCGGCGCACGGGCATCGCCGATGCGGTGCAGGCTTTGCAGTCCGGCTTCCTGCAACGCAAGCCACAGCCCGTCTGTCGGCTCGCGAGATGTCACTGGGACAAAGCCATCGCAAGCAATCGCCGTCTCGCGTCCGGTATGGGCACAGGCCAGCCGCGCCTGACCCGGGGCCAGCGCCATCACGATCTGCCCGGTCAGGATCGTCACCCCGCGGTCGATCAGCCGCGCTTGCAGGCGGGATTGTTCGACGGTGTAGGAGGTCCATTCGGCCACCGTTCCCGCGGGCGTGACATAGGTCACCTGACGGCCCTCGCTTGCCAGCAGGTCGGCCAGACCGGCGGCGATGTGATAGCCTTCGTCGTCAAAGATCACCACCGGGCCTTGCTCCGGACGCGCGCCGTCAAGGATCTGATCCGGGGTCAGAGTGCGGGGATCGGTGAAACTGGCCACCCCCCCGGGATTGCTGCGCCCGCGCCCGTTTGCGCGCCACAGACTGCCGGTCGCTACCATCACATGCTCGATGCCGGTTTCCAGGACATCATCCGGCGTCATCGGGCTGCCGGGATACAGCGTCACTTGTGGCAGGCGGCTGATCTGCGACAACCGCCAGTCGATCACCCGGCCCCATTCCGACAGACCGGGCAAGCGCGCCTCACGCACAACACGGCCACCGGGCTCGCCTGCTTCGGCCAGAACCACGGGGACACCGCGTTTTGCCAAGGTCACCGCAGCCTCCAGCCCGGCAGGACCCGCACCGATGATCAGGACCGGGTCGGCCTGACCGATGATCGCGGGAACCCGTTCAGGGTGCCAGCCCTGCCGCCATTCCTCACCCATGGTGGGGTTCTGGGTGCAGCGGATCGGCGCGCCAAGGCCGTCATGGGCATAGCAGATGTTGCAGCCGATGCATTCGCGGATATCCTCCAACCGGCCATCGCGGATCTTGGCGGGCAGGAACGGATCGGCGATCGAAGG
>CAIXBE010000285.1 GCA_903917595.1 uncultured Rhodobacterales bacterium | reverse complement strand
GTTCTTCGCGGGCGAGGCCACGGCTTCCGGGGCTCAAGGCACCTGCCACGGCGCTTATGAATCCGGCATCCGGGCGGCCAGAGAGGCTGCCAGGCACCTGACCGTGGTTACCTGACGCCCCGTCAAGAGCCCGATCGTCTCGCACGATTGCAACACGTGAACCGGGAACCGCGAGAGGGCCGCGACCTGCGTTTGGTCGTTGTGCCCCGGAATGTTCCCGTTCAGACCGTGACCCGCACCTCGATCAGCCTTGGTCCCTCATGGGGCTGTGACAGCGCCCGATGCAGCGCCTCGGGGTCCAGAGGAACCGAGGTGAAAGGCAAATCGCAAGCCCCGGCAAAAAGCTCCATCTTCAAAGGCGAGGGGTAGCATCCGATCACTTCGGTATTGGCGGCGCGCATGGCGTCGGCAATTTCATTGTAGGCGGCGTTGTTCCAGACAAGGAATGTGATGGGCAGATTTTCATCAACCGCCGTGCGCAACTCGCCGGGCGAGAATTGCAGCCCGCCATCGCCGATCAGGCAGACCACCTTGGCGCCGGGGCTGGCAATAGCGGCGCCCACCGCAGCACCCGGGCCATAGCCAAGCGCGCCAAAACCGGTGGCTGCGTTGAAATAGCCACCGGCCCGGTCATGGTCATAGTAAAGGTTCGCCGCATAGATCGGCTGCGTGCTGTCGCCGACGATCAGGCAGCCGGGCATGGCGCTGCGCACCGCCTCGACCATCGCAAGCCGGTCCAGAATCAAGTGGTCATACTTGGCCAGTTCGCCGCGCGCCTTGTCGCGGGTGGCGGCGGCGCGGGCAGCACCGGTGCCGGTCCGCGTGGTGATCAGCGGCAGAAGGGCCCGCATCGTCGCTCCGGCATCGCCGTGCAAGGTCAGCGCGGCAGGCAGGCGGGCCAACTGCTCGGCGCAGGCGTCGATGCGGATCATGTCGGGCCGGGCGGGCAGGTCGCCCATGTCATCCATGTCATAGTCGGTCCAGCCGAATTCGGTGCCTATGGCCAGCACGCGGCCGGCTCCTTGGATCAACGCGCGCACCGAGTTCAGGCTGGGTGAGGCGGGAACCGTCAGGGCATGGCCATGCATCAGCCCGCGCGCATTGATCGTCTGAACCACCGGGGCATCCAGCCGCTCGGCCAGAGCCACAAGGGCGGCCTCTTGCCCGCGCACACCGCCCCCGGCCAGGATCACGACATCCTTGGCCGCGTTCAGAAGGGCGGCGGCCTCGGCCACGCCTTTGGCCACCGGGCGGGCGGGCAGCGGGGCGGGGCGCGCGAGTACGCCGCATTCCATCGGCATCACATCGGTCGGCACCTCGATATGGACCGGGCCGGGGCGACCCGTGGCCATCGTGGCAAAGGCCCAGTCCAGCACTTCGCCTACCTGAGAGGCATCCGTGATGCGGCGGGTGGGGCAGAGGGCTGCGATCATCGCCTGCTGGTCGGGCAACTCATGCAAGAGGCCCCAGCCCTTGCCCAGGCTGCGCTGGCGGTTGACGCCCGAGATCACCAGCATAGGCACCGAATCTTCGCGGGCCTGCGCCATGGCCGTGATCGCGTTGGTCAAGCCCGGCCCGGTGATGACCAGCGCCACACCGGGTTTGCCTGCGGCGCGGGCATAGCCATCGGCCATGAAGGCGCAGCCCTGCTCGTGCCGCGCGGTGACATGCCG
>CAIXBE010000284.1 GCA_903917595.1 uncultured Rhodobacterales bacterium | reverse complement strand
TGCTGATCGGCTTTGCCGGCGGCCTGCGCCGGTCCGAGATCGTGTCGCTTGATCTTGGCAAGGACGATACGCCGGACTCGGGCGGCTGGGTCGAGATCATGGACGACGGCGCCCTGATTACCCTGCGCGGCAAGACCGGCTGGCGGGAGGTGGAAATCGCGCGAGGGTCCAGCGACCAGACCTGCCCGGTCCACGCCCTGACCCAGTGGTTGCACTACGCCCGCATCGACTTTGGCCCGCTCTTTGTCGCGGTCAGCCGCAATGGGCTGAAGGCCACAATCGACCGGCTGTCTGACAAGCACGTCGCCCGGCTGATCAAACAGACCGTCGAGGACGCAGGCCTGCACCCCGAACTGTCCAAGGCCGAGCGACTGGCGCTTTACTCCGGGCACTCCCTGCGTGCCGGTCTGGCCAGCAGCGCGGAAGTGGATGAGCGCTATGTCCAGAAGCAACTTGGCCACGCCAGCGCCGAAATGACCCGCCGTTACCAGCGCCGCCGCGACCGGTTCCGCGTCAACCTGACCAAGGCCGCGGGGCTGTAGTAGCAGAACGTCCCTTCACTTAACCCGGAAAATCCGTATAATCCGGATATGCAGCAGGATTCGGAAGGCCCCACCATGAAAACCATGTCTGCCACTGCAGCCAGCAAAGAGTTCGGCCGGTTCATCGATGCCGCACAACGAGAGCCTGTCCTGCTGACCAAGAAGGATCGGCCTGTCGCTGTCACCGTTTCAGTTGCTGACTGGGAAGAACTCCTGTCCCTGCGGATTGAGCGGGGAATCACAGCCGGTTTGGCCGATGTAGCTGCTGGTCGTGTAGTGGAAATGACCGATGCTGCACTTGAGCAGCGACTGGCGCGATTCAGGACGCGTTCAGCTGAAGCATGAAAGTCGTTCTGACTGAGACGGCCGAGGACTGCCTCTGGGCAATCTGGGACCACGACCGACTCTATTCGGAGCAGATAGCCGATAAGTTTCAGCGCGACATCGACCGGTTCATTCGCGATGCAATCGGTGAGAATCCGGAGATCGGCCATATCTGGCACGCTGCACGTGGCATCCGACGGCTGATTTTCCAACGCCGACACAACATCTTCTACGCCCTGCATGAGGATACCGCCTGGGTCCTGTTCGTCTTCGACGGACGCATGAACATCAACCAGCAGATTGCCGAAACGGGGCTCAATGTGGAAGCCCTCATAAGGCGTTCGGAGGAATAGGGGGGCCTTCCACACGGGCGCAATGGGTCGTTTACTCCTGACATCCGCAATTGCAAAAGAGGCCCCCTGCCCCGTGCCACTCATCGGATACGCGCGTATTTCCACCGAAGATCAAACCGCCCTGCCCCAAGTTCAGGAGTTGCGCTCCGCAGGCTGCGTGGAAATTGTCGAAGAGCAAGCTTCGGGCGGCAGTCGCACCCGGCCTGTTCTGGCGCGTGTGTTGGATCAGCTTCGCGTTGGCGATACGCTCGTCGTGGTTCGGATCGACCGCCTGGCCCGTTCACTCTCTCACCTCTTGGAGATCATTGAGCGGTTGGAGGCGAAAGGCGCACATTTCCGGTCGCTGCAAGATCCGATCGACACTGCGTCGCCGCAGGGCAAGTTTACACTGCAGGTGTTGGGTGCGGCCGCAGAGTTCGAACGGGCGCTGATCCGTGAGCGTACCAAAGCAGGGCTGCGCTCGGCCAAAGCCGAAGGGCGCGTGGGTGGCAACCCTGGCCTTAGAGCCCACGACCCAGCGGCAATCCGAAAAGCACGAGCGGCTCGGGTAGAGAGTATTTTCCAGAAGCTGAATGCCAGTGCTGAACAGTGGGTGCCGGAAGTGCGCCGTCTTCGCCCTGACATGGCGTGGGAGGATGTCCTTTCGGTTGTGAACTCTGGCTTGCCGCGTGACGCCAAACCGTGGACCCAGCCTCGATTGATCCGCGCAGCCAAGAGCTTTGTTCGTGAAGGCCTTCTGCCTGCGGCTATCCTTGGCCGAGCCCTACAAACTGAGAAAGACGACCGTCTCCCCGCCATCGTCGCCGCAATCAAGTGCGCAGATCCCGAAGTCACTCTGCAGGCAATCTGTCAAAGGTTGGAAGCCATGCGAGAGCGTACACCGCGGGGCCGGACAAAGTGGCAACCTTCATCGGTGAAGATGCTGCTAGAACGGGCAGTGAGGCTCGGGTTGGCGTGCTAGCAACAATAGAAATGCGGAAAGCGATTCGCGCACGACTATTTCTGAACTAGGTTTTGTGCTCTGTAGCCCAACCGGTACAAGATGTGTCATCTTCCAAAGCGGTGCGAACTTTTCACATAGCTATCAATAGCTTACCGAGCTGCGTTGAGAGTTTGGGCGAACAAGCAAAACATGCCGCTCAACTCACAGCATAAAAAAACAGTTGCCGCACTATAAGTTGCGTGCCATCACTTCAGTTGTCGCACAAACACGATTATGACGCTTTCTTGCGACGAAACTACAAAAGCCCACCAAGAGGCGCCTGAGGACAGATGAACACGAGCACATATCAACCTTCGCCAGGCTCAATTGCTAGCACAATCAGTGCGAACGCAGCACGCCTGTCTGAAGCTCTGAACACCCATATGCGCAACAGCTTTCAACCTGAAAGCCGAAAAACTCTGCGCAAGTTCCATCCCGCCGAAGTCTCCGAGCTGACGGGCATCAGCATGTCTAACCTTCGAACGCGACACCAGGAAGGCGACTTCCCTGAAGTCGAGACTGACGCGCGCGGCCGGCGCCTTTACACTGCAGAAGAAATCGACACCATCCGCAAGGTTATGGCGCGCACAGGACGCAATGGCGATGCCTACCTGCCTGGGCGCCGTGACGGCGACGGACTACAGGTCATTTCTGTCGTGAACTTCAAGGGCGGTTCCAGCAAGACAACCTCGGCCATCCATCTGGCTCAGCGCTATGCACTGCGCGGCTACCGGGTTTTGGCATTGGATATGGATCCACAGGCGAGCCTGACCACGATGTTTGGCTACCGCCCAGAGATCGAGTTTTCGGAAACTGGGACGATCTACGATGCTTTGCGCTATGAAGATCCCGTCCCACTCAGCCAAGTCATTCGGAAAACATACTTTCACAATCTCGATCTCGCCCCGGCTGGTCTAATCTTGTCTGAGTATGAAACCGAGACTGCTTATGCTCTGCAGCATCGGGTTGATCCGCCTTTTACTCAGCGGCTCGCCATAGCATTGGATGAAGTTGAGAAGGACTACGACCTCGTCTTGATAGATTGCCCACCGCAACTTGGCTTCACCACCATGACTGCGCTGCTGGCTTCGACTGGACTTCTCATAACAGTCGTTCCAAGCATGTTGGACGTTGCGTCAATGGCACAATTCCTTGAAATGGCTGGAGAAACTGTTCGGGTTCTAGAAGAGTCGACGGGTCCGACCGATTGGAAATTCCTCAAATTCTTAATCGCACGCTATGAACCGACAGACGTTCCGCAATCTCAGATGGCGGGCTTTCTGCGATCAATCCTACTGGATCAAGTCTTGAACACCCCGATGCTGAAATCCACCGCGATTTCCGATGCCGGCATGACCCAACAGACAATCTATGAACTCGACCCTACTCAAGTCATCCGCAAGACGCTGGATCGCATCCTCGAAAGTGTGAATGGCGTCGCCGATGAGTTTGAAAAGGTCATCCAGGAAGCCTGGGGACGGAGAACTGACTAATGGCTCGTCGCAACATATTTCAGCCACCACCGCCTCCCGATTCCGGTCCGGAGGCTAGCCAACCGGATAGCAAACCCCGGTTCCCCAACACCGGGGCGATGTCTGGCGTCAAGTCGACGCTTCGCGACCTGTCTTCGAACGCTGTCCGAGAAATTGATGCATCATTGATTGACGACGGCGGTCCGAAGGATCGCTTGGCCATCACTGATGCCGATGTTGCCGATCTTGTGCAGAGCATTCGGGCTCATGGTCAGCAAGTGCCTATCATGGTGCGCCCGCTCCTTGAAAACCCGGGGCGCTATCGCATCGTCTATGGCAGACGGCGGCTTCGTGCCCTGAAGTTGGCGGGCATCCCGGCTAAAGCCTTGATTCGAACGCTCACCGACGAACAGGCGATCTTGGCGCAGGGCCAAGAGAACAGCTTGCGCCTCGATCCGAGTTTTATCGAAAAGGCAATCTTTGTCACTGATTTGACCGATGGTGGATATGACCAGTCCGTCGTGTTGGATGCCTTGGCGATCGACAGGCCCATGCTATCTCGAATGACCAAAGTGGCGCGGACGCTGCCACTTGGCGTGGTTCAGTTCATTGGCGCTGCTCATGGAATCGGACGCCGTCGCTGGGAAGAGCTGGCTGACCTGGTTCGAGACAAAGGGATCGACCTCGACGCTATCGTAGCTTCTCTGGATGAAGCCTCTCGTACGCTTACGTCAGATGAACGGTTCGCATTTCTATCTGATGCGGCATTGAAAGCAGGACAATCGGGCGCCTCACAAGCTGGTACGCCCCCTGCCCTACCGGTCATCTGCGAGGGATCCAAGGTTGCCGAGATTAAAGACACTCCGCGATCATTGACGATCCGCTTTGCAGGCACTGACCAACCAGAGTTCACAAAGTGGATGAGAGAACATGCTGAAACAGAGGTCTTGCGCCTCTACGAAGCCTGGCGGTCGGCAACTGAAGCCGATTGAGATGAACCGAGCAGATCAACAACAAAGGGAGCACTCGCAACCAAAGTAAAAAGAAAGAGCCCCCCAAGGTCACCCTCGGAGAGCCCAATCTGTTGCCTAGCATCACCAGATTTACCAGCTTCTCCCTGTCAGTCAAGAACAACCGATTCGGTTGATTCTATAAGTTTTGCCTAAACAGGTGAACTAATCGGTGCCTTGCTGTGGCAGCTTTTGCCTAGGCTTGCCGTGAAAAAACATGCGCTTTCAACATATTACTGCACCTTTAGGGTCGCGGTCCGCAGAAGCTTTGCCTACGACTCATAGTCAGCCCGATCGGTTCAGCCTCATCGAAGTTGTCCGCAAGGCCAGCACAGCCCTCGGGCTCAAGGCTCCGATCATTGCAACTCTGGACGCATTGCTGTCCTGCTTGCCCCCAAAGCGAAGCCACAACTTCGTCTTTGCGTCAAACGCAACGATTGCTTTCAAGCGCAACGGTATTTCCGACCGAACGATCCGTCGACACGTCGCTCAACTAGCAGAGGCTGGCTTGCTCGTTCGATCCGATAGCCCTAACCGCAAACGCTTCTCCAAGAGCGACATGTCCACTGGCAGTGTCCTTCGCTTCGGTTTTGACCTTTCTCCGCTATTCAAAAGCTATGACCAGATTTGTGCGATGGCGGAAGACTGCGCCAAACAAGCCAGTCACATTTCCTTCCTAAGGACAAAAGTGCGGTGCGCGATCGCCCGAACAATAGAGTTAGATGGGTTAAGCATCGATGCGGAAAACGCACTTCGCGTCTTGAGGCGCAAGCTAACGGCTGAAGAGCTCTACAGCATCCTGGATGACCTTGTCTCCGTTGAGGAAAACCAAGGTATGGATTGCAGTGCAGAGATGTCGATTGAGGCCGAAATGTCCGCAACTGACGGACAAAATGTCCGGCACCATCATAACTCAAAAAAAGAACTTATAGATTCTGATGTCGCTGAGAAGACCGAAGACTCCCATCAACAGCATCACGAGATATCAATTGGAAGCCTAGTTGGTGCATGCAAAGAGGCAGCAAGCTACCTCCAACGCCCTGCAGAGAGCTTATCTGACGTAATCGGTCACGCCCGTACTCTTGCTCCAATGATTGGCATCGACAGTACGACTTACCGCGCAGCAGAAAATAGGCTTGGAGAACTTGGAACGGCCGTTACCGTTTGGGGCCTGCTTCAGATGCAAGGAAAAATTCGCCAGCTTGGAGCCTACTTTCGCGCCATTACCACCGGAAAACGAAGCGCAGCTTTCGATCCTTGGGCAATGATCAATACCCTTGTGAAGCAGACTAGGCTGCAAAGGTGTTAACGTTGTCCGCGGACAACGGCCAGCAGGGGCCAAGAACTGAAGTCTCTGCTTCAGAAAACCGAATTGTCCGCGGACAATCTTCACGGAGTGGCGTCAGATCGTTACTCGACAACGGTTCAACGGTTGAGAGTAAAAGGATTGCTTGTTTGAGGGTGGCGGGAAGTGAGATCGGGAGAGTGGCTCCCGGCGCCCGTCGTGGAGAACGTCTGATGGCCCACGCTGCCCAGAAGATCACCCTGTCGTCCTCACGGGACATCCCCTTTGATACGCTGGTGCTGAGCCAGTCCAACGTCCGGCGCATCAAAGCCGGTGTGTCGGTGGAGGAGTTGGCCGAGGACATCGCCCGTCGTGGCTTGTTGCAAGGCCTGAGCGTGCGGCCCATGTTGGATGCCGATGGCGTCGAGACCGGCAAGTTCGAGATCCCGGCTGGCGGTCGACGCTTTCAGGCGCTGTCGTTGCTGGTGAAGCAAAAGCGGCTCGCGAAGACCGCGCCTGTGCCTTGTGTGTTGCGTGATGTGACATCAGATATTTTGGCCGAGGACGACTCCTTGGCTGAGAACATGCAACGCGTTGCCTTGCACCCGCTCGATCAGTTCCGCGCCTTTGTTGCCTTGCGCGATAAGGGTCAGGGTGAGGAAGCAATTGCGGCTGCCTTCTTCGTGACGCCGCCGATCGTGAAGCAGCGGCTGAAACTCGCATCCGTGGCCCCTGCCCTACTCGAGGTCTATGCTGAGGACGGCATGACGCTGGAACAGCTGATGGCCTTCACGGTGAGCCCCGATCACGCGCGTCAAGCGCAGGTCTGGGATGCGGTGAAGAACTCCTGGAACAAGGAGCCCTATTCGATCCGCCGCATGTTGACTGAGACCTCTGTGCGGGCTTCGGATCGGCGCGCGGTGTTTGTCGGTGTTGATGTCTATGAAGCATCTGGTGGGGTTGTCCTGCGTGATCTTTTCCAAGGCGATGATG
>CAIXBE010000283.1 GCA_903917595.1 uncultured Rhodobacterales bacterium | reverse complement strand
GGCATCAGCATGTTCAGCGTCGCCACCGGGTCGGTGCCGTTGGCAAGGGCGGTTGCGCCCATGCCGCCTTGCAGGACGATCAGTTCCTGCGGCAGGCGTTTGCGCAGATAGCCGGTGGAGGATATCTGCTTCAGCACCTCCAGCCCACGGGTCGCGGCGGCGTCGGTCACTTCCGAGATGTTGCGCTTGCCCTCTTCCTCACCGCGACCAAGGTCGTCGAAGCTTGCACCCTTCGGGGCGACATGGGCCAGGTCGGTGCGGTCAAGGTAGCTGACGGCCAGTTCGCGGAAGATGTAGTCGAGGATAGAGGTCGCGTTCTTGATGCTGTCGTTGCCCTGCACCATCCCTGCCGGTTCAAAGCGGGTGAAGGTGAAGGCCTCGACGAATTCGTCCAGCGGCACGCCGTATTGCAGGCCAACCGAGACCGCGATGGCGAAGTTGTTCATCATCGCGCGGAAGCCGGCGCCTTCCTTGTGCATGTCGATGAATATCTCGCCAAGCTGGCCATCGGCATATTCCCCGGTGCGCAGATAGACCTTGTGGCCACCGACGATCGCTTTCTGGGTATAGCCCTTGCGGCGCTCCGGGAGTTTTTCGCGATTGCTGCGGACGATTTCCTTGATGATCACCTTTTCAATGATCTTCTCGGCGATGACCGCAGCTTTTTCCATGGTCGAGCCATTGGTCAGGATTTCCTCGGCTTCCTCGTCATCCTCGATCAGCGCGCTGGCGAGGGGCTGGGAAAGTTTGGAACCGTCACGATAAAGCGCGTTGGCCTTGATGCCCAGCGAGTGGCTGAGTTCGTAGGCCGCCAGCGTATCGGCGATGGTGGCCGCGTTCGGCATGTTGATCGTCTTGGAGATCGCACCAGAGATGAAGCTTTGCGCGGCGGCCATCATGTGGATGTGGCTGTTGACCGACAGATAGCGCTTGCCGGTCTTGCCGCAGGGGTTGGCGCAGTCGAAGACCGAGTAGTGTTCGGGCTTCAGGTGTGGAGAGTTCTCCAGCGTCATGGTGCCGCAGACATGGTCATTGGCGGCGTCGATCTGCGCCTTGGTAAAGCCAAGGTGGCGCAGAAGGTCGAAGGTCGGGTCGTTCAGCTTGTCTTCCGGGATGCCAAGCGTGCCTTTGCAGAAGTCGACGCCAAGCGTCCACTGGTTGAAGACGAACTTGATGTCGAAGGCGGATGGCAGGGCGGCTTCGATCTTCTCGATCTCACGCGGGCCGAAGCCGTGGCCGATCAGCGAGGTGTGGTTGATCGCCGGGGCCTGGCCGAGAGAGGCGTGGCCGACAGCATGGGCGACGATCTCGGCGACTTGGGCAGTGGAATAGCCGAGGGTTTCAAGCGCGGCCGGGACCGACTGGTTGATGATCTTGAAGTAACCGCCGCCGGCAAGTTTCTTGAACTTGACCAGAGCGAAGTCAGGCTCGATGCCGGTGGTGTCGCAGTCCATCACCAGACCGATGGTGCCGGTGGGGGCGATGACGGTGGTTTGGGCGTTGCGGAAACCGTGGGCTTCGCCAAGGCGCAGGGCTTCATCCCAGGCGGATTTGGCAAGGGCGACAAGGCTTTGGTCGGGGACATTCGCGTGGTCAAGAGCCACGGCGGGGACGTTCAGGTCCTCATAGACGCCGGTGGAATGGGCAGCAGCGCGGTGGTTGCGGATGACGCGGAGCATATGCTCGCGGTTCCGGGCATAGCCGGAGAAGGGGCCGAGTTCTTTCGCCATTTCGGCGCTGGTCGCGTAGGAAACCCCCGTCATGATCGCTGTGAGGGCACCGCAAAGCGCGCGGCCTTCGTCGCTGTCATAGCCAAGGCCCATGTTCATCAAAAGCCCGCCGATGTTGGCGTAGCCAAGGCCAAGGGTGCGGAAGTCGTAGGACAGTTGAGCGATTTCCTTGGACGGAAACTGCGCCATCATCACCGAGATTTCCAGCGTGATGGTCCAGAGGCGCGAGGCGTGAACGTAAGCCTCGGCGTCGAACTTGCCGTTCTTGTGGAAGGTCAAGAGGTTCATCGACGCGAGGTTACAGGCGGTGTCGTCCAGGAACATGTATTCGGAACAGGGGTTCGAGCCGCGGATCGCGCCGTCCTCGGGGCAGGTGTGCCAGGCGTTGACGGTGTCGTGGAACTGGATGCCGGGGTCGGCGCAGGCCCAGGCGGCGTGGCCGATCTGGTCCCAAAGCTCACGCGCGGAAACGGTCTTGGCGACCTTGCCGTCGGTGCGGCGGATCAGCTCCCACGGTTTGTCTTCCTTGACGGCCTTGAGATAAGCGTCGGTCACGCGGACCGAGTTGTTCGAGTTCTGGCCGGAGACGGAGATATAGGCCTCGGAATCCCAGTCCGTGTCGTAGGTCGGGAATTCGATCGAGGTGAAACCCTGACGCGCGTATTGCAGGATGCGGTTGGTATAGGTGTCGGGGATCATGGCCTTCTTGGCGGCCTTGATCGCGGCCTTCAGCGCGGGGTTGGCGGCGGGATCGGTGGCACCTGCCATCGAGCCGTCAAACCCTTTGATCGCGGCGAAGATGTCGTTCAGGCGGGCGGAATGCAGCTTGGAGCCGGCGACAAGGCTGGCGACCTTCTGTTCCTCGATCACCTTCCAGTTGACGAAGGCCTCAACATCCGGGTGATCCATGTCGATGATCACCATCTTGGCCGCGCGGCGGGTGGTGCCGCCGGATTTGATGGCGCCAGCCGCGCGGTCGCCAATTTTCAGGAAGCCCATCAGGCCGGAGGATTTGCCGCCGCCCGACAGTTTCTCGCCCTCACCGCGCAGCGAGGAAAAGTTGGTGCCGGTGCCGGAGCCGTATTTGAAGAGACGCGCCTCGCGGACCCAGAGGTCCATGATGCCGCCGTCGCCGACCAGATCATCCTTGACCGACTGGATAAAGCAGGCGTGGGGTTGCGGGTGCTCGTAGGCGGAAGCCGACTTGGTCAGCTTGCCCGTGGCGTGGTCGACGTAGAAGTGGCCCTGCGACGGGCCGTCGATGCCGTAGGCCCAATGCAGACCGGTATTGAACCACTGGGGCGAGTTCGGGGCTGCCATCTGGCGGGCCAGCATGAAGCGCATCTCGTCATAGTAGGCGGAGGCGTCGGCTTCGGTGGTGAAATAGCCGCCCTTCCAGCCCCAATAGGCCCATGCACCGGCGAGCCGGTCAAAGACCTGCTTGGCGCTGGTTTCGCCCACGATGCGCAGGCCTTCAGGCAATTGCGCGAGGGCTTCTTCATCGGGAACGGAACGCCACAGGAATTCGGGAACGCCCTTTTCCTTGACCTTCTTCAGAACCGCCGGAACCCCCGCCTTGCGGAAATACTTTTGCGCCAGAACGTCAGAGGCGACCTGACTCCAGCCGTCCGGCACTTCGACCGCTTCGTTGCGGAACACGACGGTGCCGTCGGGATTGCGGATTTCCGAAACGGTAATAGAAAATGCCATCGCGCCATAGGCGCCGGTGACTTCGCTGGTAAATGCGCGCTCGATCTTCATGCCCCTGGTCCTTGTTCTTGCGGCCACACCGGCCGATGAAATTACAAGAGTGGGAGCCCGCCTTGTTCCTGTCGCGGCGATCCAGGAACTGCCCAGCCATCCTGCCGCTGAGCGCTGGCAAGAGGGTCGCATCCGTTTGGGATGCCCTTTGATGTGGGTCGTCTTGCCTGTCCGCCGCGGCACAAGATTTAGTGGTGTCCCCCGCCGCTTCATCAAAGTGTCGTAATCGGGGTCGCCGATCAACGACAATATTTCGCTTCTGTGCGAATTTTTGGCTTGACGATTGTCGGGACAAGTTGCGCGGATCTCCAGACTTCTGCGCGGAGGTTGTGGGAAGATCTGGGGATGATCTTCGCGCAGTATGTGAAGAGCGCCGGATTTCCCTGCATTGCAGACAGCTTGGCGGCAAGTCTGCGCAAGGCGTGGAAAGTTCGGCCACGGGCGCTCAAAGGGTGGGGGCGATTCCCTGCCCGGCCCCGTCGCTGCCGCCGGGTCAGGCGGCAGGCTTCACTGGCCGGTTGATCAAGACGATTCCCGCCGCCACAAATCCCGCCGCACCCAGAATCGACCAGGTAAGAGATTCGCCGAAGACCAGCGCGCCCAGCCCCAGCGACAGGACTGGCGTCAGGAAGGAAAACGACGCAACGGTAGACGAGGGATAGACCGACATCAGCCACAGCCACGAGATAAAGCCACCCGCCACCACGACCGAGGCCTGAAACACCAGCAAGACGATGTGGATGGGCTGCAGATCGCGGATCAGGGGGCCGAAGAACGGGGCGGCCAGCACCAGAAGCGGACCTGACACGAGGACCATCCAGAAGAGCTGCATCTCGGGCCCTTCGGCCCGCATCACCGGGCGGCGGGCGACAAAGGCGGTCAAGGCCCAGCCCCAGGCGGCACCTAGGGCACAAAGATCGCCCGCAAGGCTGGCCTCACCCGTGGCGGGGCGGGATAAAAGCGCCCAGGCGCAACCGGAAAAGGCCAGCACCAGGCCAGCTGCTTTGACCTTTGATACCCGCTCATTCAGCCCGAAATGGGCCAGAATCGCGAACCAGACCGGCATCGAATACATGATGACCGAGGCGCGGCCGACCGTGGTCAGGTCGATGGCAAGGAAAAGAAACAGGAATTCGGCGGCGAAAAGGGTGCCAATCAGCAAGCCCTGCCCCAGTGTGGCGCGATGCAGGCGGGGCGGTCGGCCCTGAAAGACCAGCCAGCCCCAGACGAAAAAGATCGCCAGCACCGATCGCAGACCGGCGTAGAACACAGGCTGCAACCCGGCGCTGCCCAGCTTGACCGTGATCTGGTTGACTGCCAGCAGCAGCGTCACCCCCAGCAGAACGCTGCCCCCGAAAGCATCAAGCTGGTCCTTGCGCTGCATTGGTCTTCTCCTGCGTCTGCTCACGCCACCAAGGCACGGCTTGGGGCCGGGGGCAAGCCGTCCTGTCCCGGCTTTCCATTCTCGGCCCTGCCCCTTACAACAGCGCATGACCCCCAATCCTCCCCGCAGCGAGAACCTGACCGGCATCCTGATGATGCTGGCCGCGATGGCCTTTTTCGCGGTCGAGGACCTGTTTCTGAAATGGGCGGCATCGGACCTGCCGATCGGTCAGATCGTGCTGATCTCGGGGGCATTGGGCGCACCGGTCTTTGTGGTCATGGCCTGGGCACGCGGGTATGGCGTCTTCATGAAGGACGCGCTGCATCCGGCTGTTCTGACACGAAATTGTGGCGAGATGATCGGCACGGCCAGCTTCATGGCGGCGCTGGCCATGGTGCCGCTTGGCACGGTGGCTGCGGTCTTGCAGGCGATGCCGCTGGCGGTGACCATGGGCGCAGCGCTGATCTTTGGCGAGCGTGTCGGCTGGCGGCGCTGGACGGCGATCGGGATCGGATTTGCCGGGGTGCTTCTGGTGATTCAGCCGGGAGCCGTGGGTTTCCGGCCCGAAGCGATGCTGGTGCTGGTCACGGTCTTCGGCATGTCGGTGCGCGATCTGGTGGCGCGGGCAATCCCGGCGCGGATCATCACGCCGCAAGTATCGGCCTGGGGGCTGATGTCCATCGCGGTGCTGGGCGCCGGGATGATGGCCCTCAGCGGCGAAGCGCGAATGGTCACCGGAACCGAGGCCCTGATACTGACCGGGGCAGTCCTGTTCGGCACCGCAGGCTACTGGGCGGTGACGACGGCCACCCGCACCGGCGAAGTCGCGGTTGTGGCACCGTTTCGTTACAGTCGTCTGGTTTTCTCGATGGGGCTTGGGGTAGTTTTCCTGGCCGAGCGACCGAATGGCCTGACCCTGGCGGGTGCAGCCCTGATCGTCGCTTCGGGGCTATACGCCTTCGCGCGGGAACGGGCACGCAAACGCGCTTCCCAAGCGGGGTAAGCCGGGGTAAAGCGACGCCTGAGAGCATCCTTTCGGCCAAAGGGGACCACCCATGAGCACGATCATCGACATTCACGCCCGCGAAATTCTGGACAGCCGGGGCAACCCGACGGTAGAAGTTGACGTTTATCTGGAAAGCGGCGCGATGGGCCGCGCGGCGGTGCCGTCGGGTGCATCGACCGGGGCACATGAAGCCAATGAAAAGCGCGACGGCGACGCGGCGCGCTACAAGGGCAAGGGCGTGCTGGAGGCGGTCGCCGCCGTCAACGGTGAGATTGCCGAGGAAATCGTCGGCTTTGACGCGACCGAACAGGTCGGCATCGACCGCACCATGATCGAGATGGACGGCACGCCGAACAAGTCGCGGCTTGGGGCGAATGCGATCCTTGGCGTGTCGCTGGCGGTGGCCAAGGCCGCGGCGGAATTCAGCGGCCAGCCCTTGTATCGCTATGTCGGCGGCACCTCTGCCCGGATCCTGCCGGTGCCGATGATGAACATCATCAACGGCGGCGAGCATGCCGACAACCCGATCGACATTCAGGAATTCATGATCATGCCGGTCGGCGCGGAGAATATCCGCGAGGCGATCCGCATGGGGTCGGAAGTGTTCCACACGCTGAAGAAAGAGCTGCAGAATGCCGGCCACAACACCGGGATCGGCGACGAGGGCGGCTTTGCGCCGAACTTGAGCAGCGCCCGTGATGCACTTGATTTCATTCTGAAATCCATCGAAAAGGCAGGCTACCGTCCGGGTGAGGATATCTATCTGGCGCTGGATTGTGCGGCGACCGAATACTTCAAGGGCGGCAAGTACGAGATGAAGGGCGAAGGGAAATCCTTGTCCATCGAGGAGAACGTCGATTTCCTTGCCGGTCTTGCGGCGGATTACCCGATCATCAGCATCGAAGATGGCTGTTCCGAAGATGACTGGGCGGGCTGGAAGCTTCTGACCGACAAGCTAGGGGCAAAGATCCAGTTGGTCGGCGATGACCTGTTCGTGACCAACCCGCGCCGTCTGGCCGAAGGCATCAAGGCCGGTTGCGCCAATTCGATGCTGGTCAAGGTCAACCAGATCGGCACCCTGACGGAAACCCTGCAGGCGGTCGAGATGGCGCATCGCGCGGGCTTTACCAACGTGATGAGCCACCGGTCGGGCGAGACGGAAGATGCCACGATTGCCGACCTTGCGGTGGCCACGAACTGCGGCCAGATCAAGACCGGATCGCTGTCGCGGTCGGACCGGCTGGCGAAGTATAACCAGTTGATCCGGATCGAGGAAATGCTGGGCGAGACGGCGGAATATGCCGGGCGTTCGGTCCTGAAGGGCTGACATCGGGACCGGAGTTTTCAAAAACTCCGGACCGATTTCTTTGAAGAAATCGGCGGGCGTCCTGACTGGGGCGCCCGTTTTCTATTGAAAGCGTGCGGGGCGGAAATCGGCCAGCAGCGGGCTTTCCGGGCCACCGGTGATCTCGTCCGCCAGCAGTTCAGCCACCACGGGGGCCAGCGTCGCGCCGGAGTGCATGACGGCGACCCAAAGGCCGGGGATCGGCCCCTGCCCCACGACCGGCAACCCGTCGCCCGGCACCGGGCGCATTGCCATCGCCTGATGGGCAAAGTGGATTTCATGACCGGGAAACAGGGCGCGCAGGCGCTGCAGGGTGGCGTTGACCACGACGGGGAAGGATCCCAATGCCTCGGCGCTGTCGGACTGGTGACCGGCGGAAGCGGGGGCGTGCAGATGGCCTTCCGCGTCCTGGCGCACCTCTTGATCCGGGGTGGCAAGGATCACCGGGCAGATCGGCGGCAGGGCGTTGGTGGCGATCATCAGGCCGGGGCGTTTCAGCATCGGCAGGTTATACCCGAAGGGCTGCAGCAGCGCCGGGGTGGCGGTGCCGGTGGCCAGGATCACCTGGTCGGCACCTATTGGCCCAAGGTCGGTAACGACCCCGGTTGCGCGACCGTTTGTATGGGTCACGGCCTGAACGGTGGCGCGGATGACCTTTGCGCCGGAGGCGGTGATCAGGGCGCGGGCCAGGGTGGCGGGGTCGGATTGGCCCTCGTCAGGGAAAAAGAGTGCGGTTTCGGGAACCGGACCGAGGGCCGGAATCTTGTCAGCAATCTGCGCGCGGGTCAGGCGCTGGACCGGATAGCCAAGGGCGGTCAGGTCGCTGGCGGTTTCCTCTTGCGCATCGCCGGTCGCCTCATACCACAGGCAGCCCTGCCAAGTCGTCGGCAGGCCTGGAAGCTGCGCCTGCAGGCGGCGGTGGGCGGCAAGACCTTCATGGCGCAGGTGGTAATGCGGATGCGACAGGAAATACGAGGCGTTGAGCCAGCCAAAGCTTGCGGCCGAAGCAAGGCCGCCAATCGCATGGGTCGAGACGATGGTCACCGCGTCCCCCCGGCGGGAAAGCTGGTATGCAAGCGCCGCACCCGTTACGCCCGCGCCGATGATCAGGGTTTGTGTCATCAGGAGAGGCTGGCACGGGGCGGGCAGCTTGGCAACGGGGCTTGTCCGCGATGAACACTTGCCGAAGTCCGAACGGGCATGGCAGGGTGCCCTAAGAAATGGGTGATTGGATGCGTCATATTTTGGCTTTTCTTGGCGCGGCGGTCCTCGCTGCGATGCCCCGTCCCGCACTGGCGCTGGAATGTGAGTTGTCGTCGATTCAGCGCGAATACTGGTGGCACAAGGAGCAGCCAGAGACATACATCCTTGTTTATGGAACGCTGGTTGATATCGAGAGTGTTCGGGACGACAGCAAAAGCACTTCTGGTGGCGCAAACACCAATCGCCGTCTTTCGACAGCGAAGTTTGTCGGGTTCCGGGCATCACGCAACGCGTTTGATCAGCCCCTTGAAACCGATGTGACCCTGATTTTCGATGATTTCTACATGTTCGGTGCAGACGCCAATGACATGGCGCGGTACTTGGAAGGTCTTTCGGGAACGGTCGGATTGGTCTGGATGAAAGAGACAGCATCGGGCCATGAAATTGATGATGAACTCTGCGCCGACATGGTCAACACCGATGT
>CAIXBE010000282.1 GCA_903917595.1 uncultured Rhodobacterales bacterium | reverse complement strand
AGCGCGCGGATCAGGGCGGCCTCTTGCGGGCTGGCGATCACGCCATCGGCCCCGGCCGACAGCGCGCGGGCGGCGCGCTCCAGCGCGATGTCGTGAATATCGCCGGGCTTGATCAGGTTGGCATCCAGATCGGCGCGATCAAGCGAGGTAAGGATGGTGACGGCAAGGATTTTCAGGTTGGTGCCGCCTTTGCCAGTCGCAGCAGCGGTCACCACCTGAGGGTCGCCGTGGACCGTCAGAAAATCGAGGTCGTATTGTGACAGGCCACGCACCGCGGCTTCGATCGTTGCACCAATGTCGAAAAGCTTCATGTCCAGAAAAATGCGTTTGCCGTGTTCGTGCTTCAACTCGTTGGCCAGCGCCAGGCCACCGCCGGTCAGCATGCCAAGGCCGATCTTGTAAAAGCTGGCCGCATCGCCGATCCGCGCCACAAGCTCCAGCCCTTGCACCACGTTTGGCACATCCAGCGCCACGATCAGCCGGTCATCCATGACACCCTCCGCTTCAATCCATGGCGTCTTAGGCCCCGGCCGGGATGATGTCCACCGGCGCGCGGGAGATGTTGATGTCACCCCAGTCCGGCTGCCGTATCGGAGCGGAAACTGGTGGACCAGCGACCCACCAGCCGTCCGGTCCAAGGCCAAGCCGTTCGGGGCGCAAACGCAGTGGCGCAGGCGAACGGGCGCCTAAGGTCAGGGTGCGGCCAAGCCGGATCGCTTCGGCAATCGCGGAAACCCTGGGGTCAGCCGCAGGGCCCTTTCCCTGATCCATGGGAAAGCGCAGGGAAGTCGCCGCGACAATGGCTCGACTGGGGTCGGGTAAGCTTTCCAGAAATTTCGCCCGCGCGCGTCTGGCCGCCCCGCCGAGCCCCAAGGCAATCAGCCCTGGCGGAAGCACCGAAAGCCACAGCCCCAGCGCTTCGGCTTCATCTTCTGCCAGTCCGGTCAGCCTTGTCCGATAGTTGAAGCCAAGCTCGACCCCGCCCTGCGCGCCACGATAGGTGATGACGGGCAGCCCCGCTTCGGTCAATGCGTCGATGTCGCGCTGAATGGTTCGGGTATGGACCTCAAGCTCGACCGCAAGCGCCGGGGCCGTCATCCGACCCCGGTTCTGCAACATCAGAAGAATATGCAGAAGTCGCGAAGCGCGCATGTCATACCGGACAGAAGATGACGTGATTAGGGCTGTAGAATCCGGCAAGGTCAACTGGCGAAAGGCACGGGCATGAACATGATCACCTATGGCAGCGGCACGGGCGAGGATCCCTGGCTGCTGAAGACACCGTCGCTGACGTCGGAGTTTCAGGCTTGGCGCGATCTGGCAAAGGGGGAACTGGTGGTTCAGGTTGGCAGCACGCGGCTGGCCTATCAGTTGCGCTGCATTGAGGACATGGCGGCGATGCTGAAAGCGCGCGGCGACTGGGTGGCTTTGGGCAATGCTGACGAAGGCAAACCGGTGCAAGAAGGCAGCGTCGAGGCATGGGCGCGGGATGCGTCCAACCCGGTCGGAGGTTACTATGGCACTCGCAAGGGCTATCGCGGGCGCTTCGGCAACTATGTGCCCCCGGTGCTGGAGCTTCTGGGCCTGGCCGAAGTAGAACATAACGCGCGCGCCAACCGGATGCGGGCGCGCTGAAACGCAGCACTTTGACAAGTCTTTGACTTTCGGCAGGATTGGCCGAAAGCAGAGGGCAGTGATGATTCTGGCATTCGACATCGGCGGCAGCCGGATCAAGGCGGCGACCTGGGATGGTGCGCGGCTGGTTGGTCTAGGAGATGCCGTGACCCCGCTGCGCGACAGGCAGGGTTTCTTCGCAGCACTTCGCGGTTTTGCGGATGGGCAGTCGGTGAAGGGGATCTCAATCGCCATCGCCGGGGTGGTGGACCCCGCAACCGGAATCGGCAAGGTAGCGAACATTCCGGCCATCAACGGGCTGGCCTTGGGGCCGATGCTGCAGGCCGCGACCGGCTTGCCGGTTCTGGTCCTGAACGATGCCGACTGCTTTGCCCTGGCCGAGGCGCGGCACGGGGCGGGGCGGGGTCATGGCTCGGTCTTCGGGGTGATCCTGGGCTCGGGCGTTGGGGGCGGGCTGGTGATCGGGGGCCGCGTGGTCACGGGCGCGGGCGGCTATGCTGGGGAATGGGGGCATGGACCGGTGATCCGGGGTGAGTATGCCTTTGCCTGCGGCTGCGGGCAGGTCGGGTGCATTGACACGGTTGGCAGTGCGCGCGGGATCGAGCGGTTGCACAAGGCTCGGATCGGCAAGGTGCTGCATTCGGAACAGATCGTGGCCCATTGGCGGGAGGGTGAAGATGAAGCGTCAGCGACGCTTTCGGCGTGGCGTGATCTTGTGTCCGGGCCGTTGGCGATGGTGCTGAACGTGGTCGGGGCCGGGGTCGTGCCGGTTGGCGGCGGCCTCAGTCGTGCGCCGGGGCTGGTCGCCTATTTGGATGAGGCTGTTCGTGCGCGGGTTCTGCGGGCGACCGCAGGCGCTTTGCTGGTCCCGGCGGAATGCGGGCCGGATGCCGGGCTATTGGGCGCGGCACTGGCGGGAGAGGCGCAATGGGGCTGAGGCTGGAGGTTTGCGTTGATACGGCAGCAGGGCTGGCCGAAGCCGTCGCAGGCGGCGCGGACCGGATCGAGTTGTGCGCCGCGCTGGCCTTGGGCGGTCTGACGCCATCAGCCGGGCTGATCGCCATGGCCGCAGGTTGCCCGGTGACGGTCATGGTGATGATCCGGCCAAGGGCCGGGGATTT
>CAIXBE010000281.1 GCA_903917595.1 uncultured Rhodobacterales bacterium | reverse complement strand
CCGATCTCATCGCGTGGAACACGCATTCTGACAGAGCGTCGCAAGCCTGCCTTACCTTTTTTCGGGTACGGGGGAGCGCCTATGCGAGGTAGTGGCGGCGTGGGTTGGCCCTGCTGCTTCCTTGTTGTTATTCATACATTTTCCGAACGCGGCAACGGACGCGGCAATTGTTGTGTAGCCCAAATGCGGAAAGCCCTGCGTTAGCGGGGCTATGTGTATGTTATTATTGGCATAAAGTGTGGTTGCGGGGACAGGATTTGAACCTGTGACCTTCAGGTTATGAGCCGTGTCGAACAAACCATGACCAACTGCGCAGGATCGCGCGTTGTTGCGCGATTTCCGCCAGTTGCGGGCGGGGCCCGCAGCGGTGGCCTACGCGCGGATTGTCAGGTTTGCGCAGCAGTTTTCGCCCTCTTGCTTCCACAATGCTTCCACCGGTTGGTGAGATGATTTTCCGGTAGCAGGTCAATCATTCCCCAATGCGCGACCAGAAGCCGGTCTTCTTGCCATGCTCGGTCTTCAGCCGCGCAACATAGGCAAGGTGCGGCTCGACCGCCCCGAAGTCCTCGATCCGTCCGGCAAGATCGGCACAGGTCGCCAGGTGCTGGGCGGCATAGCCGTAGCGCTTCACCCTCGCCTCATTCAGCGTGAAGTCGATCATCGCCCGCAGCGCTACCGTCGCGGCCAGCGGATGCTTTTCGGCCAGGCCCTCGGCTGCTGGAGCAAGGAACTCGTAATGATCGCCGTTGATCTGCTTGTGGCGGGCGATGAGAAGCCGGGCGGCATGTTCTGGCGCCGGCCATTCGAGGAAGAAGCCGAGAGGTGGAAGCAGGTTGTGGTGAGTCGCGGCATGCGCCATCGCCCGATCCTCGGCTTCGATGTCTTCGAAATCCGGCAACCGTTTCAGGTAATCGCGCAGATGTTCAGAAGACAGGCCGCGTTCGAAACACTCCCAGCGAAACGCTTGCGCCTCATCTTTCCGGTCCAGCGCCTCGAGCACGGCAATCCGGGCGCCCTCCCACTCACGAGGGACAAAGTGGTTCTTGTCCAGCGCAGCACGATCGATGAAGCCAAGCGCATCCCCTGCCCTGCCTGCAGCGAGCAGGCGCGTTGCGATTTCGGCCGCGATCTGCGGCACCTTGCGGGTCTTCGGATCATACTGCGCGATGAAGCCATCGACGTCGCCCTCGACATCGGCAATGTCCTTCAGGGCCATGCCAACCATGCTTTGCCGCGCGCGTTCCTGCATCTCGTGGGCATAGCGCGTGCCACCGCTGCCCCAACCGATAGCCGTCCATTCGGCCTTTGGCGGCACGGGAACCGGAGTGCGCCCGAGATCTTCGACCAGGTCCTTGAGGTGCGCAATGCCCTCGGGCCCCAGCGCCGGGCCCATGATGACGATCAGCCCGTCGTACTGACCAAAACCATTGTCGTGCAGCGCATCGAAAACCTGCCGCGCCAGCGCCTCCAGCTCCGGCCCGGCCGCCATGGCCACGTCGCCCAGATCGGCGCAGGCCTGGTGGAAGATGTCGATGACGATGCCGCTGCTGTCGTCGCAGCGCTCGAATACCGGAGTGGCCAGCCCCATGAACCGCCAGAGGAGCCCAAGTGCCTCTCGGGGGTCATGCGGGGCGATCTGTTCCATGATGGCGCTTCGCTGGGTCTCGAGATCCTTCACCAGCGACTTGCGGTTCCGCCAGTTCACAAAAGTCCGGGCCCGCGCGATACTGGTCAGCCGCTTGGCAATCTCCCGCGCCGCCTCCTTCGGACCTTCCGCCCCAGCAAGAGCAAGACGCAGCTTGCGCTTGGCCGCAGCATCACCAGTGCTGATCTCGATCAGAAGTTGCGCAAGGCGTTCAGCACCCAGCGCCTCCAGGTTCTTTGCATTGAGGGTGGATTTCGACGCCACCAGGATTCCGCTTCTTTTCAAGGACCTTAGCAGCGCGGCCGAGAAACCGGAACCTGCGTTGTGATTCGCGGGGGCCATGGTTGCCGCTCACAAGTGCGATGCATCCTCTGCGCGAGGGTACGCGGATTTTCCTTTTTATACTTAATATCAATGTGTTCGTTGACTAGCCCCGCGCATTGCGCACTGTGGCAGCCAGACAACCAAAAAGCTGATGTCCCATGCCCAAACTCACCAAGCGCATCGTCGACGCCGCAGAGGCCCAGGCCACCGAACAGTTCATCTGGGACAGTGACATCCCCGGCTTCGGCTTGCGGGTGCTGCCCAGCGGACGCAAAGGCTATGTCGTGCAATACCGCGCCGGACGCCGTTCCCGCCGGATAAGCCTTGGTCCGAACACGGTGCTGACCTGCGAACAGGCGCGCATCCGGGCGATCACCATCGTCGCTGCCGCGCGCAATGGCGAGGATCCTGCCGCGGAACGCGACGCCGGTCGCAAGGCCATCACGATCAAGGAACTGGCGGAACGCTTCGACAAGGAACACATCGCTATCCGCGTGAAGGCCAGCACGGGGAAAGAATATCGCCGGAACTTGAAGCGCTTCATTCTGCCCGCTCTCGGTCAACTGACGGTCACAGGGGTCACGCGGGCGGATGTCGCGAAGTTCCACCATGACCTGCGCCACATCCCCTATCAGGCCAACCGCTGCCTCGAAGTGGTGTCGAAGATGTTCAGCCTTTCTGAAATGTGGGGCCTGCGTCCGGACGGCACCAACCCGCGCAAACACATCCGAAAGTATCCCGAAGAGAAGCGGGAACGTTTCCTCAGTGCGGCCGAACTGCGCCGGATTGGAGAGGTGCTGCGCGAGATGGAAATGGAAAGCGTAGAACTGTCCTCAGCCATCCTCGCCGCGCGGCTGCTGATCCTGACCGGTTGCCGGTTGAACGAAGTCATGTCGTTAAAGTGGTCCCACGTCGACTTTGACGGCCCTGCCCTGCACCTGCCGGATTCCAAGACCGGGGCCAAGGTCGTCCACGTCGGCCAGCCGGTTGTAGACCTGCTGCAAATTGCCTCGCGCGCCAAAGGCAACCCTTGGGTCATACTTGGCACCCTGCCCGGCAAGCCGCTCAGCGATCTGCAGCCGTTCTGGCAACGGGTGCGCGCGCGGGCCGGAGTAAAGGATGTCCGGATCCACGATCTTCGCCACACGTTTGCGTCGGCCGCCGTCGCCTCTGGCCAAGGACTGCCGATGATTGGCAAGTTGCTTGGCCATACGCAGGTGCAGACCACGGCGCGATACGCGCATCTGGCTGCGGAGCCAGTCCGTAGTGCAGCGAATTCCGTGGCAACATCGCTGCGCGAAGCGCTCGGATAGCCGTTGGAATTTTGCAACGCGAGGATCTTACGAGCCACTGACAGAAACGACAGTGCCGGAGGTCATCAGCACGATTAGTCCGCGCGTGGCGCCAGTTATGTCAAGATAGGCCCGCACCTGCGCGCGATAGTGATCGAGCATCCCCGGCGTTGGAGTAACATCGCTTTTCCAATCCACGACGACGGCGGGGAGGCCTTCGACGGTAAGGGTCAGTGCGTCGACGATTCCGGCCGTTCCCGTTTCGACGCGATCGGACGCCTTTGCCGCATAGACGGGAAACTCAGCCAGAAGACCCGGCCGCAAGGCCGCGATATCGGGCAGGGCAAGGGTCCGAACGACACAGGCCGCCAGTTCTTCAGCCGACAACCCCGTCGTCGGGTCTGCGACCGGAGACCGACCAAGTGCGCGGATAAGCTCGGCGGCCCGTTCGATCAGGGCGGCTTCCGTCTCTGGGGTTTCGCCAGTTAGCACCTCTTCCATGACTTTATGGAGGATCAGCCCGCGCAGTCGGCCGCCCTGCACGAGAGCGGCGGTTTCCAGGTTGGGAGACTGGTCGTCGGCCGACCCCATCCAGAGCGTTGCTTGTTCTTCCCGCAGCACGGTCCCCGCGGCGTCTTCGTCTCGGCTTGGCGCAAGCCAGGTAAGCCGCGTCTGCCCGGCAGCGATCGCTTCAGCTTCCGCGGCGAAGCTCGCTCGAGACTGGGTGTTGTCCTCACCCGCTCCTGCGGCCGTGAGGCAGGTAGGCAGGTGGGAGACGTCCAGCTCGGGCAGGTCGGCGAGAGATAAATCGACTATCCCGACCCAGGCCGCATTCGACGGTGTGGTGTCGAGCCGTGGCAGGACGAGAAGTTCGCGGGCGCGGGTGGCCGCAACATACCAAAGCCGAATTCGTTCGCGCTCCAGCTCTTCTTTTTCTGCCTGGAACGCGGCTTCGTAGTCCCCCGGCGTTACGCCCAGAACCGGGCAATAGAACCTGTCGGTCTTGCGGTCGATGACAGCGCTTTCGGGCGCCATAACGCTTGTCATGGTGTTGACCGGAATGACGACCGGCCATTCCAAGCCCTTGGCCGAGTGCATGGTAAAGATCGCGACCGCTTCCTCCTGCGCGTCGGGCCGGCCCTCGACCGCGCGCGCCTCATCGGACCATGCCGCTGTCATTGCCTCGGCGAAGGCGCGAAGGCCGCGCACGGCGTAGCCGGTCGACAGGCTGAGATAGAGATCAACATTTGCGAGCGCGCGCTCGGCCTGTCCGCGATGGCGCTCAAGGAGCAGCGGTCGAACGCGCATCACGTCCACGGCCTGCAAGAGCAGTGCGTGAGGAGTCGTGCAGTTGACGCGCCGGGAGAGCGATTGAAGCCGCTCGATGACCTCTCGCGCGAGCGGGTGAGCGATGACGGCTGGGTCGATGCTAAGATTCAAGCGCGGGATCTGATCCGGGTGTTCCTGCGAGCGCGGAAGCTCCCAGATTATGTCCAGCAGGTCTTCCTCCGCAAGTCCAACCAATGGCCCGCGCAGCAGCGCGCCGAGCGCCAGCGTGTCGCGGCGATCGGCCAGGGCGCGGGTCAGCGCGATGAGGTCCTGAACTTCCTGGCGGCGGAACAGACCCTTGCCGGCCTGAGTCGCCACGGGGATGCCGCGACGCTCCAGGGCTTCCTCATAGCGCCATAGTTCCGCGCCTGTCGGCGCTAGCAAGGCGATGTCACCCGGCTGGCAGGCACGTTCCGCGCCGCTGCGACGGTCGATGATGGGGTAGCTTTCGATCAATCGGGCGCACAGCTCGGCGACGGCGTCGGCTTCTGCGTTGCGCTGCTGTCCGACGGTCGCCTTGCCGTTCGCGTCAGCTACGGCGATGTCGAGGGCCACCACGCACAGGCCGCCCCGGTCGTCATGGAACGGGTCCAGCGCAGTGAAGCCCGGCTGACCATCAGCCGAGAGCACGGCCTCAAAGCGCTCGTTGACGAAGGTGAGGATTGAGGCACGGGAGCGGAAATTAGTGGAGATCGACAGGAGGCTGCCAGGGTCCTGGGCGCGGAAGGCCTCGCGCGCCTGCACATAGGCGCCGACATCGGCACCGCGGAAGCGATAGATCGCTTGCTTGGGGTCGCCGACCAGGAAGAGCGCGCCCGGCCGGATGCGGAACCGGGTCCAATCACCATCGCCATCGCCATCGACCGGCTCGCCGCACAGCCGCCAGAAGATTTCGGTTTGCTGAGGATCGGTGTCCTGGAACTCGTCGACGAGGACATGGGCAAAACGCTGCCCCAGCGAACGGCGAACGGCATCATGGTCACGCAGCAAGTTGCGCGCAGCAATAATCAGATCGTCGAAATCGAGCTGGGCGCTGGCACGTTTCTGGTCGCGATAGCGTTGCAGGATCGTACGCGCTTCGTCGATCAGCGCAGCCAAGGCATGTCCGGCGGCGGCCTGCGCAATTGCGATCCAAGCGTCGCAACAGGCGGCGTAGTGCGCTTCGGCTACATCGTTAAGCCGATCACCGTCGGCCTTGGAGAGGCCCGCCTGCTTGGCCGCAGCGGCCCATTTGCCCTTCTTGCGATAGGACGCGAAGGTGCCCGCCTTGGTGCAAAGGTCCGAGTGGGGCCGCAAGGTCAGGAGGTGGACGACGCCCACAGGCGTCGCGCAGTCAGGACCGTTCACCACGGCGGCCGCCAACTCGGTCAGCCGTTCTACGATTGTCAAAGTTTCGGGCT
>CAIXBE010000280.1 GCA_903917595.1 uncultured Rhodobacterales bacterium | reverse complement strand
GGGCGATTTGCGGACGGTTCTGACCGTGATGAAAGTCTCTGCTTCACTGGAGCGGGCTGGGGATTACGCCAAGAACCTGGCCAAGCGGACGGCGGTTCTTGCCAAGATGCCGCAGGTTCCGGGGGCTTCGGCCGCGATCCGGCGGCTGGCGCGGGCGGTGGTGCAGATGCTGACTGACGCGCTGGACGCCTATATCCGCCGCGACGCCAAGCTGGCCGAAGACGTGCGCAATCGCGATCGTGACGTCGACCAGATGTATAATTCGATCTTCCGCGAGCTTCTGACCCACATGATGGAGGACCCGCGCAACATTGGGCCCTGCATGCATCTGCACTTTATCGCCAAGAACATCGAACGGGTCGGCGACCACGCCACGTCGATCGCGGAACAGGTGATCTATCTGGTGACCGGTGCCATGCCCGAAGACGAGCGGCCGAAATTTGACAGCACCGCCCTGGCGGCGACGGAGGAGTGACCATGACGCGAGCAGGGGCACGGATGGGGGCACGGACCGGGCAGCCAAGGGTTCTTCTGGTCGAGGACGAACCGGCGCAGCGCACGGTGCTGGCCTATAACCTTGAGGCCGAAGGCTTTGAGGTGACGCAAGCCGACAATGGCGAGGACGCCTTGGTTCTGGTCGACGAGGAAGACCCCGACATCATCATTCTGGACTGGATGATGCCCAAGGTCTCCGGGATCGAGGTTTGCCGCCGCCTGAAGATGCGTCCCGACACGCGCGGCATTCCGATCATCATGCTGTCGGCCCGCGCTGAAGAGGTGGACCGCATCCGGGGTCTGGAAACCGGCGCGGATGACTATGTGATCAAGCCCTATTCGGTGCTGGAGCTGATGGCCCGCGCCCGCGCCCAGTTGCGCCGTGTGCGCCCGTCCACCGCCGGTGTGGTGCTGGAGCATGACGATATCCGGCTGGACCCCGAAAGCCACCGCGTCTACCGCAGCGAAAAGGTGCTGAAGCTGGGGCCGACCGAGTTCAAGCTGCTGGTGACGCTGATGGAACGCCCCGGCCGGGTGTTTTCCCGTGAGCAGTTGCTGGATCTGGTCTGGGGCCGCGACATCTATGTCGACACCCGCACCGTTGACGTGCATGTCGGTCGCTTGCGCAAGTCGCTGATGCAGTACGGTGGCGGCGATCCGGTCCGCACAGTGCGCGGCGCGGGTTACGCCTTGGGGTAAGGAGAGGGGGTTTCACACCCCCCATGCCATTGGTTTCTTGAACCAATGGCGAATCCAACGGCAAACCCCGTGGATTGGTCAGGCCAGTAGGAAGCGCATCGTTCAGGTTGCCCGGAGGATCGTTTCCAGCCTGCTGAGAAATTGCTCGACGTGGACCGGCGAGAACGTCAACGGCGGGCGGATCTTCAGGATATGCCCCAAAGGGCCGGTGTTGCTGATCAGGATGCCCATCCGGCGCAGATCATTGACCAGCCGAGTGGCGCGATGACCATCGGGTTCGCCATCCTTCAGGATATCTGTGCCCATAAACAGGCCGGCTGCGCGGGTTTCGCCAAGTGTGTCGTGCCTTGTGGCAATATCGCGCATCCCATCGGCGAAGGCGGCGCCCACACTAGCTGCGTTCTCCATCAGGCCTTCGTCGCGGATCACGTCAAGCACTGCCATGCCAACAGCGGCAGCGACGGCGTTGCCGCCGAAAGTGTTGAAATATCGCGATTTGTCGCTGAAATTGGCCAAAACATCTGGCCGCACCACCAGCCCGGCCATCGGATAACCATTGCCCATTGGCTTGCCCAATGAAACCATGTCCGGCACCAGCCCGTGGCGCTGAAAGCCCCACATGTGCGATCCGGTGCGCCCGAAGCCGGGTTGCACTTCGTCGGCAAGAAGAAGCCCCCCCGCCGCGCGGATTGCGGCCATTGCAGGCGCTAGGAAGCCTATCGGGTCAGGGCGCACGCCGTCCGAGGAAAAGACCGTGTCGACGATCAGCATCGCCGGTTTGATCCCTTCGGCCTGCATTTGGAGGCATGCGGCTTCGACGTTGGCGGCAAAGCCCTGCGCGATGCCATCCGGATAGTTCTCGTGCGAGGGGGCTGGTATTGCAAAGACCGCTGGGCCGGGGGCGACGGCGGGGCCAACCGACATCGACATCTCGGCGGTCGCAAGGGTCACGCCATGATAGGCGTTGTCGGTGACGATGACCCCCGTGCCTCCGGTGGCCGCGCGTGCAATGCGGTAACCAAGGTCATTCGCCTCGGACCCGGTGCAGGTGAACATGACGTGGGAGAGCTGGTTCGGGAACAGCGCAAGCAATCGCTCGGCATAGTCCAGGATGCCATCGTGCAAATATCGAGTATGAGTGGCCAGCACCCCTGCCTGCTGCGCCATCGCGGCCACCACGCGCGGGTGGCAATGCCCGACGGACGCCACATTGTTGTAGGTGTCCAGATAGGCACGGCCTTCGCGGTCATAAAGCCAGACGCCTTCGCCCCGGACAAGGTGCAGGGGTTCCCCATAAAAGAGACGATAGGCGGGGCCTAGAAGGCGGGCGCGGCGGGCAATCCGGGCCTCGTCCTCGGGGGGAAGATTGGCCGCGCCGGGGGTATAGGCGTTGGGCATCAGGGGGGGGTGGGTCATGTCTGAGATCTTTCGCAGGCAAGGTGCAGGGAGCGAAGAAGGGCAGCGGACTCGGTTTTGCGCAGGGCGTCAAGCCCGGCGCGCGAGGCGGGCGCATTGCGCAGGATATAGTCGGCGTTTTCAGGATAGCGCGCCGCGCGCCAGCCCGAGAGTGTCAGCGTGATCAGCATCCTGGCGGTGATGAGATCGGGCAGGAGGGCGATCTCTTGTGGCAATAGCGGCAGGCGGGCGTTGTAGGCCGCGACCAGTGGGACAAGCAGCGACGCGGGGTCCTGCGGGTCGACAAGGTATGAGGCGGCGACGGCAAGGTCGCAGATGCGCGGGGTCTGGACCATATCGCCAAAGTCAAGAATGCCGGTGATCCGGGTCGGGTCGCCCGCGTCGGCCAACAAGTTGTGCGGGTTGAAATCGGCATGCACGATCTGGGTGGGGAGGTCGGCAAGCATCGGGGCGATGCGGTCCCGGAAATGGGCGCCAAAGGTGGTGACTTCGGCCTGCAACGCTGCGGGCAGGGTCGGCAACAAAGGTTTAAGCAGGGCAAATCGGCGGATGTCCCAAAGAAGGACATGGTCCGCAGCGGGGTCGCGAAAACCCTTCAGCGCGAGGGTCAGACGTGCCAATGCATCACCGGTTGCAGTCGCAAGCGCCGCGGATCGGGGCAGGTGGGCCAAAGGTGTCCCGGGGCACCAGGACAGCAGCCGCAAGGCGCCCTCGGGCAGGGGAATGATCAGGTTGCCATCGCGTGCGGGAACAACGTGGGGAGTCGGCAGGCCTGGATCGCAGGCAGCCACATGTTGCAGGGCCGCCGTCTGAAAGCGCGTCATCGCCGCCGGCTCGACAGAATTTGACAGTTTCAGCGTAAAGTTGGTCGCGCCGGTTTCCAGCCGGTGGTTCAGATCCCGTTCCGAGGTCAGCGGGACAAGCTTGCCGGTCACCCCCCAATGCGTTTGGGCAAGCCGGGCAAGGGCTTGCGGCGCAAGGCGCGGCGGGGGCAGGCTCAAAAGGTTGCCAGCGGGGTGAGAGGTGTGGGTCATGATCACAGGGTCCGGTGCGCAGGATAGCGGTTGGCCGGTCAGAGGCCAGCGGAAACTGCGATTTTGGAGGCTTGACAATACATAGTAAAATACTAAGGATATAATACAGAAGCCCAGCCAGTTCCTGTCATCGCAGGCCGCCCGGTGTCATTTTACAGGCGGAGTCTCCCGATGATCCGAAGCCCGGACTCAAACCATACCGAATTTCTTGAAATCCTGCTGGCCTCCGCGCGGATGGCGTCGCCAATCCCGGGGTTGGAGGCGCTGCTCGCGCGGCTGGAGGGGTGGGAATGAACGCGCAGGTCGATGTCTGGCTGACGGCGGATGCGACGCCGGTGCATGAGGCGCGGGTGCTGACCGAAGGTGGATCTCTGGCGCGGATCGTGCTGGACGGGCAGATCTATGCGTTGCGGATCACCCGGGCGGGAAAACTGATCCTGACGAAATAGGCGATGGTGGTGGTGGGCAGATTGCCCACCCTACGCGCTTGCTCCGCATTCAGAGGTCAGCCGCCCGTGTGGCTCATGTGGCGGGTCATCTGACCCCTAACGTCCTGCCTGGAATAGTCGAAGTCGTGGCCCTTGGGTTTGCGCGCGATGGCGGCGCGGATGGCAGTTTCCAGCGCCGCGTCGTCGGGACTGGCGCGCAAGGGGCTGCGCAGGTCGGCCATGTCCTCTTGGCCCAGGCACATGTAAAGCTGGCCGGTGCAGGTCAGCCGCACCCGGTTGCAGCTTTCGCAGAAATTATGCGTCAGGGGGGTGATGAAGCCCAGCTTCTGGCCGGTCTGGTCGATCCGGACATAGCGCGCCGGGCCGCCGGTGCGGTCGGGCAATTCGGTCAGGGTAAAGCGGTCGGTCAGCCGGGCGCGCAGATCCTTGAGAGGCCAATACTGGTCAAGTCGCAGGCCGGTTCCCATGTCGTCGCCCATAGGCATGACCTCGATGAAGGTCATGTCGTGGTCTTCGCGGGCACACCAGTCGAGCAGGCTGAACACCTCGTCCTCGTTGAAGCCCTTCAGCGCAACGGCATTGATCTTGACGCGCAGGCCTGCGGCCTTGGCGGCACTGATCCCGTCCAGCACCTGTTGCAGGCGGCCCCAGCGGGTGATCTCGGTGAACTTGGTGGGGTCCAGCGTATCCAGCGAGACGTTGACCCGCCGCACCCCAAGCGCCGCCAGCGGTTCGGCGAATTTTGCCAGTTGGCTGCCGTTGGTGGTCAGCGTCAGTTCCTGCAGCGCGCCCGATTGCAGGTGGCGCGACATTGCCTCGAAAAAGGTCAGGATGCCTTTGCGAACCAAGGGCTCGCCACCAGTGATGCGCAGCTTTTGCACGCCCATGCGGACAAAGGCGGTGCAGAGGCGGTCAAGTTCTTCCAGGCTCAAAAGCTCGGCCTTGGGCAGGAAGGTCATGTGTTCCGACATGCAATAGCTGCAGCGGAAATCGCAGCGGTCAGTCACCGAGACGCGCAGGTAACTGATCGCGCGGGCGAATGGATCAACAAGCGGCATCATGCGACAGAGGTAGGCTTGGGCGGACCTTTGCACAAGTCGGAAAAGCGGTGATTGCCGGGTTCGGGCCGACGGGGTAGGTTTGCGGCATGAAACACTTCATGCTGATACTTGCCGCTGCATTGACCCTGTCGGGCTGTGCATTGTTGTCGCCCAAGGACGCAGGGCCGGTCACTGGTCCATCCAGCCCGGCACCCGCCGTCGAAGGCGCCGCCTTGACTGTCGAAGGCGTGATGGGCGCACGGGCGGTGCGAGCAGAGGTGCTGGACACCACGACGCCGGCGGAGAAAGCCGAGGCGCTGGCCGCGCCCGAGGCTGCAGGTGAGCGGTCGCTGGGCAAGGTGGTGGTGGCGCTGGGGCCCCCGGCCGAGCAGGGGATCTGGCTTAAGACGGCGCTGGTGAAGGCGGTGGTTCAGGGCCGGATCGAGACTGCCGCAGGCAAAAGTCTGGCGGTCGAGTTGCGACCGGGAACCGGCGGCGCGCTGTTGTCGTTGGCTGCGTTCCAGGCGCTGGGGCTGTCCTTGACCGATCTGCCGGAAGTTGCGGTCTTCGCGCCCTGAGCTTTTGGCCACGCCTGTCAAACTGAGCGCCTGAAGGCGCATGCCTTTTGTCTCGCCTCTGCGCGCAAAGATGCGCGCAACCGGCTCAAGTTAATGGGGGTTTTCCACCCCCAAACCCCCCGGAGGATACTTGAGAACAGGTGAATGTGCAGACGGAAAGTCAGACTGTAAGTCGCTCTAACAGCACTGAGAGCGCAGCCGTGACAGTCCAGGTCGCGTCAAGGCACAGGATGTCGGCAAGGTCGCGGCGTTCCGGACTGGCAAGCGCGGGCTGGCCGATCAGGCGGGCGGGGGCTGCGATGGCCATGTCGAGCCCGGTTTCGGGCACAACCCCGACCACCGTGATCAGCCGCCGCAGCCCTTCGGCCATGGTGACATGCGCCCCCGCTAGCGAGCCTTCGGCGTTCACCAGCCGTCCGTCTTTCAGCCAGACATCCTGACCGTAAAGTGTGAAGTGGTCGGATCCGCCGACCGTGCTCATCGCGTCCGACACCAGGAACATCCGGCCGGGCAAGGGGCGGGCGCGGATGGCAAGGCCGACCATCTCGTCGGCGACATGGATACCGTCGCAGATGATCCCGGCATAGGCGGTGGAGTTGATGCATGCCCCGGTCACGCCGGGCGCGCGGTTCAGCATCGGCGACATGGCGTTGAAAAGATGGGTGAAACAGGTGGCCCCCGCGTCCAGAAGCGCGCGGACCTCATCTGAGGTTGCGTCTGAATGGCCGATCGACACCACCGCCCCGGTGGTGACAAGGTTTGCCACTTGCGCCGGGGTTACGCTTTCGGGGGCGACGGTGATCTTGACGAAAATCCCAGCCGCGCGCAGGCGCTGGACATGGGCAAGGGTGGCGGCTTCGAACGGGCGGACCCATTCTGCGGCATGGGTGCCACGCCGGGGGACCGACAGATGCGGGCCTTCGATGTGCAGGCCCAAAAGGCCTTGATGACCCTTTGCCGCAAGCACGGCATCGACGGCGCGGGCCAGCACTTCGGGCGCGTCGGTGATGACGGTCGGCAGGATTCCCACGGTGCCAAAGCGGCGGTGGGCGGCGGCCATGGTTGTCAGGCCCGAAACGGACTGGTTGGTGTTCAAAAGCACATCGCCGCCGCCGTTGACCTGCAGGTCCAGAAAACCCGGGCTCAGGGCGCCGGGGATGCGGAGCAGGGGGGTATCGGCGGGCAGATCGGCGCGGTTGGCTAGCCCAAGCGTGCGACCCCCGGCCACGCCAAGTGCGACATCCCGGCAGAGGCGGGTGCCGTCGTAAAGCGCATCGGGCAAAAGCCAGAGGTCGGGCAGGGCGGTCATGGCCGGGGTC
>CAIXBE010000279.1 GCA_903917595.1 uncultured Rhodobacterales bacterium | reverse complement strand
TCGTAGGTATCGCTGGCGTTATCGACGACCACCAGCCCAACGTCGAGATTTTTAACCAATCCGGCCAGCGCATCGAGCAGTGGAGTTTGAGTGTATATCTGTTGCCGCCCGTCGATAGTTACTCGCTGTTCGCGGTGCAAGGCCGGATCAATGTCACTGGCGTCGAGGAGGTGCAGTTTGCCTTCCAACCTCTGCGGGTCGATCTTCAAGGCGCGGCAGATGCGAGCAAGGCGCTGCCGAAGAACTCGCGCGCCATCCTCCCCGCTGAAGAACAACACGTTTGTCTGCGTTGTCGCCAAGGTACCGAAGGGCAGCCCAAGGGCGACATGCACACTGATCGACAAGGCGACATATGACTTGCCGCCACCCCCATGCCCGGCCAGCAGCGTGACCTCGTCGTGCGGGATCCACATATCGACATAGTGCGGAACAATGTCGAACGGGTTTTCATTCGTACTTAACTCGACGAGGTTCTTTTTAAGACTAGCTACTGGGTCAGAATCAATGCTGGCCAGGCTAGCTGGCCCCAGTGCCAATGCACCCGCATTGGCACCCCGAGAACCGCTTAGACGGGCTGTATTTCTGTCACGGATCCACGCCTGCTGCTCTTCCTCCTCGGGAGTGAATGGTAGGATCGCGTCAAAGTCTTGAGAGCCATCCATCCAGTGCGTTGTACTGGTCCCGTGGTCGTATAGGCGGTGATCGCCATTTTCCCCTCGGAAGAGCTTTGCAGCCCATGAACTCGACTCACGAAATGGGGACTGGCATCTAAGTGCTTCCTTGTCCTGCATGAGCGCCAGCGCCTCTGCGACACTCACCGTACCGTAGTCCTTTGTTTCAAGTTCCATGTCCAGAGCAAGGTCATTCATCGAAAAGCCAAATGTTCGACCCTCACCGCTCACGGACATTTCGACGCCAGCTCGCTTCGTAATTTCCCGGACTCGCTCCGAAGTTGGCAGGTCCAGTGCCGCGGTGTCAATGGAGTAGTCGAGAATGCCCGGCGAAAAATCAAACTCCTGCTCGGCTACGATAAGGCCCTCGTCGGCAACGGGCTTGCCTACAAACACCAGACGACCTGGTGTCCAGACACTAGGATCGAGGATCGTCGTAAGGCTTCGCGCGACGATCTCGCCGGGATGTGCCTTGGAGTACTTTGGTTTAGCCCAAGTTAGACCCAACTCCGCGGCCTTAACCATCAAAGCGACACGAACTCGCTCGACATCAGACGGATCTTTGACCTTGATCCATGTATGACCGTTTCCGGCTCCGACAGAATCGCCATCACGTAGAACGCGAGCCGACGTTGAATGCGCGCGCAGCCTGTCGCAGCTCGAAAAGTCTGGAAGCAGCAAGTCGATCTTTGCGACCCAATCCTCGTAGCCGAGAGACGCGAACACGTGCGGGGTATGCTCATCAACATCGCGGTCAAGAATCTGGTAACTCGACGGATAGACGTTCTCCTTAAAACGACCTATTGCCTTGTGGGTCACGCCATCGACCGTGACACTATGGACACCCTGCTGCGCTTTTCGGCCCACCAACTTCAGACGCTTCCCAAATTCCTTTTCTGACAAGATGACGAACTTCTCCCCAACCTCTATCCCATGGAAGCCGGAGTTTATGATGGCCGCGTGGGGATCCTCGCTAACCTCCTTCAGCAGTGCCTGCAGATGTTCAAGATCTGGCACGTGCCGCATCTCGGCATAGCCAAAGCTAATGCTGACCGCAGCATTCTTGTCGATCCCGCCATCGTTGTTGATCTTGAAGTGCTTCCCCAAAACATGGCGTGGATCGCGGACGATGGTGATGACGTCAGAATTCATTTTTCCCACCCCTCGACTTGCTTTCCTGATGCCTTTTCCAGCAACGCTGCCAAGGCATCGGGCTTAGCCATCCACGCCGTCGTGCGAGAACCGACTTCATCCATCCGTACATTGGCCATCTGAAAAGATGCGGCGACATCCTGCTCGTTAGAGCACATCGCACCAAAAATGCCTTTGCCGTTGAAC
>CAIXBE010000278.1 GCA_903917595.1 uncultured Rhodobacterales bacterium | reverse complement strand
CGAAGACGCGATTGCGGCGGCGGCTCAGTTGCTGTCATCGGCGAAGTTCCCGGTGATCCTGAACGGTGCGGGCGTGGTCATTGGCGGGGCAATCCCGGCCTCGATGGCCTTGGCCGAGCGTCTCACTGCGCCGGTTTGTGTGGGTTATCAGCACAACGACGCCTTCCCCGGGTCGCATCCGCTTTTTGCCGGGCCGCTGGGCTATAACGGCTCGAAAGCCGGGATGGAGTTGATCGCACAGGCTGACGTGGTGCTGGCCTTGGGTACGCGGTTGAACCCGTTCTCGACCCTGCCGGGCTATGGGCTGGATTACTGGCCGAAGGATGCGAAAATCATTCAGGTCGACATCAACCCCAACCGGATCGGCCTGACCAAGCCGGTCAGCGTCGGGATCGTTGGCGACGCGAAGAAGGTGGCCGATGGCATTCTGGGGCAGCTTTCCAAGACCGCAGGCGATGCCGGCCGCGATGCGCGCAAAGCCTTGATCGCGCAGACGAAATCCGCCTGGGCGCAGCAGCTTTCCAGCATGGACCACGAACAGGACGATCCTGGAACCAGCTGGAACCAGCGCGCACGGGATTCGAAGCCCGAGTGGATGAGCCCCCGCATGGCCTGGCGTGCAATTCAGGCCGCACTTCCGTCCGAGGCGATCATCTCCTCCGACATTGGCAACAACTGCGCCATCGGCAACGCCTATCCCACGTTCGAAGCCGGTCGGAAATACCTGGCTCCCGGCTTGTTCGGACCTTGCGGATATGGCCTGCCGTCGGTCGTGGGCGCCAAGATCGGTTGCCCGGACGTGCCTGTCGTGGGCTTTTCCGGCGACGGGGCTTTTGGCATTGCGGTCACCGAACTGACCGCGATTGGCCGCCCGGAATGGCCGGCAATCACGCAAGTGGTGTTCCGCAACTACCAGTGGGGCGCCGAGAAGCGCAACTCGACCCTGTGGTATGACGACAACTTTGTCGGCACCGAGCTTGATGAACAGGTGTCCTATGCCGGGATTGCCCGGGCCTGCGGGCTGCAAGGCGTGGTGGCGCGGACGATGGACGAGCTGTCGGTCGCGCTGCGCAAGGCCATCGACGACCAGATGAATCATGGCAAGACCACCCTGATCGAGGCGATGATCAATCAGGAACTGGGCGAACCGTTCCGCCGCGACGCGATGAAAAAACCGGTCGAGGTTGCCGGGATTTCCAAGGCCGACATGCGACCGCAGGTGGTGGGGTGAGCGGCGCATCTAAAATTTTTCGGCGAAAAATTTTAGATTGGAACCGCAATGCCCTTTGACCTTGGTCCTGCGGCGCTGGTCTGGATGGCAGTGGCGACCCTGATCGCGGGCTTTGTGCGTGGCTATTCCGGCTTTGGCTATTCCGCGCTGCTGATCGCGGCTTCCAGTTTGGTGACCAATCCCTTGAACTTTGTAGCCGTTGTGGTCATTCTGGAAACAGTGATGTCGCTGCAGGCCGCCAAAGGGGCCGGGCCGGACGTCGACTGGCGCCGCGTCGGCTGGCTTTTGGGCGGGGCGGCGATCGGTCTGCCTTTGGGGCTATGGATCCTGACCGGGGTTTCCGAAGATACCGCGCGGGCCGTCGTGTCGGGCTATGTGCTGCTGATGTGCGCGGTGTTACTGGCAGGATGGCGGCTCAAGACCGAGGTGGCTGGCCCGGTCAACGGGTTCATGGGTGTGGTCTCGGGCCTCGCCAATGCGCCCGGGATGGGGGGATTGCCGATTGCCGCCTTCTTTGCGGCGCAACCGATGCAGGCTTTCGTGTTCCGCGCCACGCTGATCGCCTATTTTCCGCTTCTCGATCTCTATTCCGCGCCGCTTTACTGGTATGCGGGGCTGGTCAGTTGGGACACGCTTTGGGCCTCGCTTTGGCTGTTGCCGATCACGCTGGTATCGAACTGGTTCGGCGGGCGGCACTTCTTTGGCACCGATCCGCAGGACTTTCGCCGCTTTGCCATCGTGCTTTTGGGTGGGCTTGCGGTGCTGGGTCTTGGCAAGGCGCTGATCTGATGCTGCTGATTGTGAACGCGGGTTCATCATCGCTGAAGCTCAAGGTCTTTGACGGCGGGGATGAGGTGGCGGGCGCTCAACTGTCCGAGATCGGGGCCGGGGGGCATGCCTCGGCTTTGGCCGAAGGGCTGGCCCTGACTGGGGTTCCTGTGGAGCGTCTGTCGGCTGCCGCGCATCGGGTGGTGCATGGCGGGACGGAATTGACCGCAACCTGCCGGATCACGCCTAACGTCTTGCGCAGGATAGCGGCTTGCGTGCCGCTGGCCCCCTTGCACAACCCGGCAAATCTGGTGGGAATTCAGTCGGTTGCCGCTCTTGTCCCCGACCTGCCACAGTATGCCTGCTTTGACACCGCCTTTCACGCGACCAACCCGACGGTTGCCACCACATATGCCCTGCCGCAGGCCGAGCGTGACCGGGGTCTGCGGCGCTATGGCTTTCACGGCACAAGCTATGCCGCTTTGGTGCGGATACTGGTGGCGCGCGGTACGCTGCCGCAGCGGCTTCTGGCCTGCCATCTGGGCAACGGGGCGTCTTTGTGCGCGATTGTGAACGGGCGTTCGGTTGCAACCACGATGGGCTATTCGCCGCTGGATGGGCTGACCATGGGCACCCGCGCGGGGGGCATCGACGGCAACGCGGTGCTGCGGCTGGCAGACCTGCACGGGGTCGCACGGGCCGGTGAAATCCTGAACCGCGAAAGCGGGCTTTTCGCCTTGGGCGGGTCGAACGACCTGCGTATGCTGCACCGCAGTGTGATGCCTGGGGCCGCCTTTGCGCTGCAGCATTTCACTTATTGGGCGGTGCGGCACGCCGGCAGCATGGTGGCCGCGATGGGTGGGGTTGACGGCATCGTCTTCACCGGCGGCATTGGCGAGAATGACCACGCCGTCCGGGGCGACATCCTGCGCGGGTTGGGCTTTCTTGGCGTCATGATGGACGAGCCCGCCAACTGGCAAAATGCCAGCGAATTGCACGATGCGGCATCGCGTGTCGCGATCTGGATTGTGCCTGCCGATGAGGAGCGTCAGATTGCGCTTGAGACGCAGGCGGTTATCGCCGGGGAGGGCGTGTGATGGGGCAGCCAAAGCTGAACATGTCGAAGCCCGTCTCGGACGAGATCCGGCAGACCACCTGCTATATGTGCGCCTGCCGCTGCGGCATCAATGTGCATCTGAAAGCCGGGACAGTCACCTACATCGAAGGCAACCGCGATCATCCGATAAACAAGGGCGTCCTTTGTGCCAAGGGTGCCAGCGGCATCATGCAGGTGACCGCGCCGTCCAGACTGCGCGCGCCGCTACGACGAGTAGGACCCCGAGGATCGGGGGCCTACGAGGAGATCTCCTGGGAAGAGGCCCTGCAAACGGCGGTCGCCTGGATGAAACCCCTGCGTGAAACGGCCCCCGAAAAGCTGGCCTTCTTTACCGGCCGCGACCAGTCTCAAAGCCTTACGGGTTGGTGGGCGCAGAACTTTGGCACCCCGAACTATGCCGCCCACGGCGGGTTCTGCAGCGTCAACATGGCGGCGGGCGGCATCTACACCATCGGCGGGGCGTTCTGGGAATTCGGTCAGCCAGATTGGGACCGCACCAAGCTGTTCGTCATGTTCGGCGTGGCCGAAGACCATGACAGCAATCCGATCAAGATCGGTATCGGCAAGCTGAAGGCGCGGGGCGCGCGGGTCATCTCGGTCAACCCGATCCGCACCGGTTACTCTGCCGTGGCCGATGACTGGATCGGGATCACGCCCGGCACCGATGGGCTTCTGATCCTCAGCCTGATCCATTGCCTGTTCGAGGCAGGCAAGATCGACCTTGATTACCTTGCGCAATGGACCAACGCGCCCTTGCTGGTGAACGGGGCCGAAGGGGCGGACAAGGGGCTGTTCTCCCGCAACGCCGAAAGCCAGCCCTTTGTCATTGACCGGACCTCCGGCCACCCGGCACCTTGGGATGGCAAGGGCGTCCAGCCCGACCTTGGTGCGGAATGGCAAGGCAATCGGACGGTTTTCCGCCACATGGCCGAAGAATACCTGAAACCCGAACACGCGCCCGAAGCGGTGGCCGCGCGCTGCGGTGTGCCCGCAGCCCGCATCCGGGCGCTGGCGGCGGAACTGGCCGAGGTCGCTTTTGAACAGGCGATCACGCTGGACCGGCCCTGGACCGATTTCCGCGGCAACCAGCACAATGGCATGCCCGGCCGCCCGGTCAGTTTCCACGCCATGCGCGGGATATCGGCGCATTCCAACGGCTTTCAGACCGCCCGCGCGCTGCACTTGCTGCAGATCGTGCTGGGCGCGGTCGAAACCCCCGGCAGCTACCGCCTGAAGCCGCCCTATCCGAAACCGGTCGAGGCGCATCCGACACCCCATTTCGTCACCACCCCGGGCAAGCCGTTGACCGGCCCGCATCTGGGCTATGTCCGCTCGCCCGACGATCTTTGCCTGTTGCCAGATGGCTCACCTGCGCGGATCGACAAGGCGTTCAGCTGGGAAAACCCGTTCTCGGCGCATGGCCTGATGCACATGCTGATCCCAAATGCGCATGCGGGCGACCCCTACCGGATCGACACGCTGTTTCTGTACATGGCCAACATGGCGTGGAATTCCTCGATGAATTCCGCTGCCGTGATGCAGATGCTGACCGACAAGGGCGCGGACGGCGAATACCTGATCCCGCGCATCATCTATTCCGACGCCTATGCCAGTGAAATGGTGGCCTATGCCGACCTGATCCTGCCCGACACGACCTATCTGGAACGGCACGACTGCATCAGCCTCTTGGACCGCCCGATCTCTGAGCCCGACGCCGCAGGCGATGCGATCCGCTGGCCGGTCGTGGAACCCGACCGTGAGGTGCGCTGCTTCCAGACCGTCCTTCTGGACCTTGGCGCAAGGTTGGGTCTGCCGGGGATGGTGACTGAGGACGGCGGCCCGAAGTTCAAGGATTATGCCGACTACATCGTCAACCACCAGCGCCGCCCGGGAGTGGGGCCGCTGATGGGGTTCCGAGGTGACGGCATGGCAACCGGGCGGGGGGCTCCGAACCCCGACCAGATGCAGCGCTATATCGACAACGGGGCCTTTGCTCAGGCGCATGTGCCGGAAGAGGCGGCCTTCATGAAGCCGTGGAATGCCGCCTATCAGGATTGGGCGGTCAAACTGGGGCTTTACGAATCCCCGCAGCCCTATCTGTTCAGCATCTGGTCCGAACCGATGCGCCGGTTCCAGCTTGCCGCCGAAGGCTTCGGCCCCCGCCAGCCGCCCGACCACCTGCGTGACCGCTTGAGGCGGGCGATGCACCCCTTGCCGATCTGGTACGCGCCCTTTGGCGATGACGATGCAGCTTACGGCTATCCGGTCCATGCCCTGACCCAGCGCCCGATGGACATGTATCACAGCTGGGGCAGCCAGAACGCCTGGCTGCGCCAGATCAGGGGGCGCAATTCTTTGTATCTGCCAACAAAGATCTGGCAAGCGCAGGGGTTTCAGCCCGGCGACTGGGCCCGGGTGTCTTCCCGTGCCGGAGTGATCACCGTGCCGGTCGCCCATATGGCGGCCTTGAACGAAAACACCGTCTGGACCTGGAACGCCATCGGCAAACGCAAGGGTGCCTGGGCGCTGTCCACCGACGCGCCCGAGGCGACGACGGGGTTCCTGCTCAATCACCTCATTTCCGAACTGCTGCCCGACACGGCCAGCAACGGGGGCGTGCGCCTGTCAAATTCCGACCCGGTGACCGGGCAGGCGGCGTGGTTTGACCAGCGGGTGCGGGTGGAACGGGTGGCAGCCGCCGATCATGCGCGCGGAACCTCAGAGCCTGCGTTTGACGCGCTTGGCGACCCGCCCCGCGCTGGGGCATCTAAGAATTTTCGCCGAAAATTCTTAGATCTCGCCGGAAAGGGAACACCAAGATGACCGCCTTACCGCAAACCACGGAAAAGAAACTGGGTCTGGTGATCGACCTTGACACCTGCGTCGGCTGTCAGGCCTGCGTCACCGCCTGCAAGGGCTGGAACGATCAAAGCCACGGTCTGTCGGATCAGGACGCTTACGGGGCCAACCCCTCGGGCACGTTCCTGAACCGGGTGCATTCCTATCAGGTCGCCGTGCCCGATGCCCCGCCGCAGATCGTTAACTTCCCCCGCTCGTGCCTCCATTGTGAGGTGGCCCCTTGCGTCACCGTCTGTCCGACGGGCGCCAGCTACAAGCGGGCCGAGGACGGCATCGTGCTGGTGAACGAGGACGCCTGTATCGGCTGTGGCCTTTGCGCCTGGGCCTGCCCCTATGGCGCGCGCGAGATGGACGCCGATCAGGGGGTCATGAAGAAATGCACCCTTTGCGTTGACCGGATCGAGAATGAAACCCTGCCTGAGGAAGACCGCGAGCCCGCTTGCGTGCGCACCTGCCCGACAAACGCGCGACACTTTGGTGACTTCAATGACCCGGAAAGCAAGGTCTCACGTCTGGTCGCCGACCGCGGCGGCTATGATCTGATGCCGGACATGGGGACCAAGCCTACCAACAAATATCTGCCGCCCAGAAATAAGGGGCCGGGCACTGCCAGCCCCCTTGCCCCCTTGCTGGACATCAAGGCCACCGGGGTCGCGGGTTGGCTTGACCGGATGCTTGGAAAGATCTGACATGCATCCAGCCCCGTCAGTCATCCTGTTTTCCACCCTCTCGGGCCTTGGCTTCGGGTTTCTTGCCTTCCTTGGGGCAGGTCTTCTGATCCCATCCGGCTGGGCTGCGTTTTTCCTTTGGGGCCTTGGCTATGGGCTGGCGCTATCAGGCCTCTTGGCCGCGACCTTCCACCTGGGCAACCCAAAAAACGCGCTGAAAGCCTTTAGCCAGTGGCGGACCAGCTGGCTTTCCCGCGAGGCTTGGGCCTCGGTCGCAACCTTGCTGATCCTTGCCCCCGTGGCCCTGTCGGACTGGCTAGGGCTGGGCCTGCCGCGCATCATCGGGGTCGTCGGAGCAATGCTGGCACTGCTGACGGTCTTCACCACCGCGATGATCTATACCCAGATCAAGGCCGTGCCGCGCTGGCAGCAGACCCTGACCCCGGTCATGTTCCTGACTTTTGCCATCGCGGGCGGCGCGCTGCTGTCAGGTCAGGCTTGGGCACCCCTGGCTATGCTGGCGGTCGGGGGCATCCTGCTGGCCTTGTGGCGGCAAGGCGATGGGGCCTTTGCCAAGGCAAGCCAAACGATGGGCACGGCCACCGGACTGGACCGGCTGGGCACGCCCACCGTCTTTGAACCCGCCCATACCGCCGGGAATTACCTCATGCGTGAGATGATCCATGTCGTCGGCCGCAAACATGCGAAAAAGCTGCGGGTCCTTGCGCTGATCCTCGCTTCGGCTATGCCAGCCCTGATCCTGCTGCTGCCCCTAGGCCTGCCCGGTTTGGCCGTTGCCGCGCTGTTGCATCTGGCCGGGGCCCTTGCCGCGCGCTGGTTGTTCTTTGCCGAAGCCGAACATGTCGTCGGCCTTTACTATGGCGCACGCGACTAGGCCTTATTCGCCAACCTTGCGATAGGTGGTGACCATATCCGGAAACCCGTGCATTTGCAGGCTGGTCGACAAGTCCGTCGCCGAGCAGCCGTAGCTGACCGAGAATTCCCCGCCGCCACCACGCCCGGAGCCAAAGCTGCCGCTACCGTCTTCGGTCGTCACGGTGGTTGTGCCGCTCATCCCGCCACCGGCGGTTGCGCACATGTTCAGTTTGCCGTCGGCCGCCGACCATGCGCCAAAGGCCCCGAACACCGAACCGCGCCCGGAAATCACGTCGTCGTCGTTTACATCCGAAATGCGCACACCGAATCCATGCGTGGCAAACACGCCATCGGCACGCAGGGTCATCTGCGGGTCGCCCACCACCTCGGGGTTGCCCGGAAAGCCTTGCGCTTCCATCCATTCCGCAGGCCCGCCGCCCGATTGTTCCCAGGTGCCGATCAGGCAGGCATCCACCCGGTCGATCCCCAGACAGGGCGTGCAACTGTGTCGCCGCTCGACCTCTACCTCGCCTTCGGCAAGACTGTCATCGACCGGCATCGTCACGAAACGCCAGACCGTATCGCGACCCTCTCGGGTGTCAATCTCCGGCAGCAGCGCGCGCCAGGCGTCACTTGCCGAGGCGTCCTCGGGTTTCCAGGTCATGGCAGGTGCGTCCGGGGCCACCGTGTTGGCCCAGACGCCGCAGCCATAGGTGGCCTGCCCAAGCGAGAGCGCGAAGGGTTCAAGCGGCAAGGTTTCGCGACCGGTAGCCTCAAACGTCATCACCGTGCCTTCCGGCGGAGAGGATGACAGACCGCTCCCTTGCGGATGAAAGATGCGGCTGTCGGCATAGGCCTCGGCAAAGGCCTGCCAGGCGTCCGGGGGCAGGGCGCGACGCATCGCGGCGTGTTGTGCGTCGCGGCCGCCGCTGTCGGCCATAGCGTCCTGAAACGGCATCAGCGCCGAAAGGCCGCCCCGGTCCTGCATCAGCCAGTAGAAGAAATGCACTGACTGGTGCAGCATCCGGTCCAGTGCATAGCGCATCTCGACCGAGGTGTCGAAATCCGCGCTGCGGTCGGTGTAGGCCGCGCTTTCGGGGATGGCAGCGGCGGCAAAGGCCTCGGCAGCACCTTCGATCCACCATGCCCCGCCCTCGCCGTAGCTTTGATATTTCGGGCCGGGATAGGTTGCCCCTTGAACACAGTGAAAGATCTCGTGGGCAACGGTCGTCGCCATCGACCCGTCGGTGGCCGGGGTCGCCAGCGCATAGATGGTGATCAGGCATTCCGCAGGTCGGTCCGGGTCGGGCGCGCGGTCGCTTAGCGCGATGCCAAGCACTTGCTCGCCGGTGCCATGGTTGGTGATTTCTTCGGTTGCATAGACATCGTCCAGGATCAGGATCGTGATGTCATCCACCGAAAACCGTCCAAGCAAGGAGAAGGTATTGCCCGCCAAGCGCGCGCCGCGTTCGACTTCGGCCACAAGGGCAGGCGGGGCCGCCCAATCGACGGCGGCATCGGCAATGCCACGGACCTCGCGCGGGCCGTCGGGGGTGTTGACCGCAAAACGGAAAAACTCGACGCAGGTCAGTTCGCCCGCGGTTGGCGCTTCGGCGAAACCGTCCAGATAGCCCTCGGCCATGCAATCGCTAAAGGCGCTGGCAGGCTTGGCCAGACACAATAGGCCAATGGCAAGGACGAGAACCAAAGGGTTGCGCATGGAACGCTCCTGTCATGGGGGTGCTGAAAGGGTCGGACTGACGGGATGATCTGTCAAGTCCGGCCTTTCATCCGGGGTCGCAAGACGCAAGCATGAGGTGTTTGTCGCCCGCCGGCTCTGGACATCGCAGGCACGCTCAAGAGATAAGTTGTCCGCTTGCAGGACAAGGAAAGCTGCGCGTGTCCAATCTGGCCCGAACCCTTGGCGGACTTGCCCTTGGAACGCTTGGGGGCGGGCTTTTCTACGGGCTGTCGCTGCCCTTGCCCTGGATGCTTGGCGCGCTGTGCGTGACGATAGCCGCGGCTATTGCAGGTCTGCCGGTTCTGGGGCCGAACCGCCTGCGCCCGGCCATTGTCGCGATCATCGGCGTCCTTCTGGGCGCTCGCTTTACGCCAGAGGTCATGCAGCAGGCCGGGCAGGCGTACGTCACCTTGACCATCCTTTTGGTTTATCTGGCGGCGGTCGCGGCGCTTGTCGTGCCGTTCCACCGCTTTGTCGGGCGGCAGGACTGGACCACCGCCTATTTCGCCGGCATGCCCGGAGGCCTGTCCGAGATGATCGAACTGGGCGAGGCGCGCGGCGCTGATGTGCCCGCCATCGTGTTGGCGCATTCGCTGCGGATCGTGCTGACCATCGGGCTGATGGTCGTCCTGTTCCGGCTGGTGCTGGACCATGACCTTGGCGTGTCTGGCGGCGGTCCGTCGAAAGCAGGCCAGATGCCCGGCCTTTTCGATGCGACTTTGCTGACAGCCTGCGCCGTCTTCGGGTCCCTTGGCGGCAAAGCGTTGCGCCTGCCCGCGCCCACCTTCCTTGGCCCGCTGATCCTGTCGGCCGTGACCCACATGGCCGGGGTCACCGATGGCGTGCCGCCGCCAGTTCTGGTCAACGCGGCGCAGGTGGCGCTTGGCACCATCCTTGGCTGCCGGTTCTTGGGCATCGCACCGGCAACCGTCCTGCGGGCGGGGCTTCTCAGCCTTGGGGCCACGTTGATCACGTTGGCCTTGGCACTGGTGGCGGGCCTTGCCATGCAGCACTGGGCCCGTGTCAGTCTGGATCAGGCCCTGCTGGCGCTGGCACCGGGAGGCTTGACCGAAATGGGCCTGATCGCGCTGGCAATCCACGCCGATGTCGCCTTTGTGGCCCTGCACCACGTCGCGCGCATCCTGATCGTGCTGGTCGTGGCACCGGTCCTGTTGCGGGTTTTTCTGGCTGGTCGGTAGGGCTTTTCTTCCGGACTCACGACCTTGTGTCTTGTCTACTTGCAAATGCTTCTCATTTACATTCTAATATGCCTGCAACCATTGGTGCCCCATGCAACTGCCCTGCCGTGCCCTGCTTCTGACCGCGCTTCTTGTCCTGCCATTGGCCGCTCATGCTGATGACAGGCTGAAGGTGGTCACCACCTTTACCGTCATCGCCGACATGGCGCGCAATGTTGCGGGCGACGGGGTCGATGTCGTGTCGGTTACCAAACCGGGGGCGGAAATCCACGGCTATGAGCCGACGCCGCAGGACATCGTGGGTGCTGCGGACGCCGATCTGATCCTGTGGAACGGTCTTGGCCTTGAACGCTGGTTCGAGCAGTTCCTTGGCAATCTGGGGGAGGTGCCCTCGGCCACGCTGACCGACGGGATCGTGCCAATCTCGATCGCGGGGGGCGACTATGACGGCAAGCCGAACCCGCATGCCTGGATGAGCCTGGATAACGCGCTGATCTATGTCGACAATATTGCCCTGGCGCTGACCACCGCCGACCCCGCCAATGCCGCGACCTACGCGGCCAATGCGGATGCTTACAAGGCAAGGCTTGTCGCCGAAATCGGCCCCCTCAAGGACCAGATCGCTGCCCTGCCAGCAGACCGCCGCTGGCTTGCCACCTGCGAAGGTGCCTTCAGCTATCTTGCCCGTGACCTTGGCCTGACCGAGCTTTACCTCTGGCCGATCAACTCGGACCAGCAGGGCAGCCCGCGTCAGGTGCGCGCGGTGATCGACGGCGTCCGCGAACATGCCATTCCGGCGGTATTCTGCGAAAGCACCGTCTCCTCCGCCCCCGCCGAACAGGTCGCCCGCGAAACCGGAGCGGCCTTTGGCGGCGTCCTTTACGTCGACAGCCTGTCGGACGGCGACGGCCCGGTCCCGACCTATCTTGATCTCTTGAAGGTCACGACCGAAACCATTGCCCGGGGCCTGACCCCGGCAGAATGAGGGTATGATGCGCGATACCGCAGAACCGGTCGGCGAAGGCATTCTGGCCGAAGGGGTGACGGTCACCTACCGCAACGGGTTGACCGCGCTGACCGACGCAAGCTTTGCGATCCCCAAAGGCACGATCACCGGGTTGGTCGGGGTCAACGGCTCGGGAAAGTCCACCCTTTTCAAGGCGATCATGGGCTTTGTCCCGATCGCGCGCGGCCATATCCGCCTTCTTGGCCTGCCGGTGCGCGATGCGCTGCGCCAGAACCTTGTCGCCTATGTCCCCCAAGCCGAGGAGGTGGACTGGTCCTTCCCCGTTCTGGTCGAAGACGTGGTGATGATGGGCCGCTACGGCCACATGGGCTTCCTGCGCCGCCCGTCGGCCACCGACCGCGCAAAGGTTGATCAGGCCTTGTCGCGGGTCGGTCTTGCCGACCTGCGCCACCGCCAGATCGGTGAATTGTCCGGTGGCCAGAAAAAGCGCGTCTTTCTTGCGCGTGCGCTGGCACAGGAAGGCCGGATCATTCTGCTGGACGAACCCTTCACAGGCGTCGATGTCACCACCGAAGAGCAGATCATCACCCTTTTGCGCGCGCTGCGGGCCGAAGGTCATGTGATCCTTGTCTCGACCCACAACCTTGGGTCCGTGCCCGAATTCTGCGATCGCACCGTGCTGGTCAAGGGCACCGTGCTGGCCTACGGGCCGACGGACACCATCTTCACCCGCGACAATCTGGAACGCACCTTCGGCGGCGTCCTGCGCCATTTCACCCTTGGCGGCACCGATCTGCACGAAGACGATGACACCCGCGAGATCCGCATCATCACCGACGACGAACGCCCCTTTGTCCAATATGGCCGAAAGGGCGACAAGTGATGCCCGCCCCTCTTCCCGTCGCCCCCCACCCCCATCCCCTCGCCACAGAGGGGAAGGCGAGCCGCCCAACCGGGGCCGTTCTGCCCCAGGTCCGGAGTCCCGCGCCTCCCTCCCCCCGCGTAGGGGAGGGCTGGGGTGGGGGGGCGCCCCGGTCGAAGGACGGCACGCATGCTTGACCCTTTCGCCTATGCCTACATGACCAACGCGATGTGGGTGTCAGCCCTTGTCGGCGGCGTCTGCGGCTTTCTCTCGGCCTATCTCATGCTGAAAGGCTGGTCACTGATCGGCGATGCGCTTTCGCATTCCGTGGTTCCCGGTGTCGCCGGGGCCTATATCCTTGGCCTGCCCTTCGCGCTGGGGGCCTTCCTGTCAGGAGGCCTCGCCGCCGCCGCCATGCTGTTTCTGTCCAACCGCACCGGCCTCAAGACCGACACCATCATCGGCCTGATCTTCACCAGCTTCTTCGGACTGGGCCTGTTCCTGATCTCGATATACCCGACAAGCGTGTCGATCCAGACCATCGCCATGGGCAATATCCTTGCCATCTCTCCCGGGGATACGCTGCAACTGGTGTTGATCGGCGGCATCTCGGCTGCGGTCCTCCTCGTCCTGTGGAAAGACCTCATGGTCACCTTCTTCGACGAGGCCCATGCCCGCACCATCGGCCTGCGCCCGGACCTGCTCAAGGTGATCTTCTTCACGCTTCTGTCGGCCAGCACCGTCGCCGCGATGCAGACCGTGGGGGCGTTTCTTGTCGTCGCCATGGTCGTGACGCCGGGGGCCACCGCTTACCTGCTTACCGACCGCTTTCCGCGCCTGTTGACTCTTGCCGCCGGGATCGGGGCCACCACGGGCTTTACTGGCGCCTACCTCTCCTACTTCCTGGACGGCGCTACCGGGGGAGTCATCGTCCTCCTTCAAACCGCACTTTTCGCAACCGCCTTTGTCTTCGCGCCGAAACACGGCCTCCTTGCCGCCCGCCGCCGCGCCCGCGAGGCGCTGCAATGATCGACGCCATCCTGCAGCCCTTCCAGTTCCCCTTCATGCAGAACGCGTTTCTGATCGCGCTGATCGTCGCACCACCCACGGCGCTTTTGTCGTGCTTTCTGGTCCTGAAAGGCTGGGCGCTGATGGGGGATGCGGTCAGCCATGCCGTCCTGCCCGGTATCGTGCTGGCCTATATGGCGGGCCTGCCGCTGCTCTTTGGGGCCTTTGTCGCCGGTATGGGCTCGGCGCTTCTGACCGGCTGGCTGGCCGACAACAGCCGGATCAAGCGCGACACGGTGATGGGCGTGGTCTTTTCCGGCATGTTTGCCCTTGGCATCGTCTTGCACACCGCCTTTCCGACCGACGTTCACCTTGACCACATCCTTTTCGGCAACATGCTGGGGGTCGGGGCCGCCGACCTGATCACTGCCACCGCCATCGCCGGGCCGGTGACGCTGATCCTGATCCTGAAATGGCGCGACCTGATGCTGCATGCCTTTGACCCCGCACAGGCGCAGGTCTCGGGCCTGCCGGTCAAGGCGCTGCACTACGGCCTGCTGACCGTCCTTGCCCTGACCATCGTCGCCACCCTGTCCTCGGTCGGACTGATCCTGGCCATCGGCCTTTTGATCGCACCGGGGGCCATCGCATTCCTTTTGGTCCGCAGCTTCGGTGCGATGCTGATCACCGCCACGGCGGTCTGCCTGGTGGCGATGCTGACCGGCATCTGGGCCAGCTTTCACCTTGACAGCGCGCCCGCGCCCACGGTCATCCTGATCCTGACGGCGATGTTCCTTGTGGCCTTCCTGCGCCGCATCGGCCAGGCGCGCAGCGCCTGATCAAGGCTTTACGGACGAACCGCCAACCCTTACCCATGAGGGCGCAATCATCTGGCCGCCCCATCCCCCTAACCCATGCTCACGATTTTCCAGCCAACACCCCCACAGCCTTCCGGCGCGCCGCCCCTTGCAACCGACGTGTGGCTGGCCCCAACTGCCCCGACCACGCCGACCCCCTGGCTGATGATGGAATGCCGCTGATGCCTGATGAAAATCCGCTTTTGACCAATGCCGCGATCTGGTTTGCCGCCGATGGCTTTGATCCGGCCACCAAGGGCATCAATGGCCGCCGCGTCGCCGGGGAAAGCTTTCTGCGCGGCTTTTTTCAGCATGGCGCGGTGGACCAGTTTGTCAGCTTGTCCCATACGTCGTCGGACCATGCCGGGTTTGCCGCGATGGCACGGGCGGCCGGAGTCACCAGACCCTTGCGGGCGGTGCCCCTGCATCTGCCGGGGCAACTGGCCCCGGTTGACGTGGTCTATTACCCCTCGCCGATCGACCCGCGCGAATGCTGGCGGCGCGCGCCCTATGGCGGGGCGGCCTGGGCTTTGTGTGGAGTCACTCACACAACGGCCACCCGCGCGGTGATGAACGCGGTCTTCGACCTGCGGTCCGCGCCCCAAATGCCCTGGGATGCGGTGATCTGCACCTCTACGGCGGTGCAGGCCTCGCTTCGCACCCTGATGGAACTGGCCGAGGCGCATCTTGGCCAGCGCTTTCCCGGCGCGGTTCTGCCGGCGCGGCCTTTGCTGCCGGTGATCCCGCTGGGGGTGCACACGCAGGACTTCCAGCCCGATCCCGCCGCAGGTCAGGCTCTGCGCGACCGGCTGGGGGCAGCCCCGGCCGATGTCGTCGTCTCCTGCATCGCCCGCCTGACCCCGGACGAGAAGTTCGACCCCTTCCCGCTGTTTCTGGCGCTGGAGGCCGCAGCCCCCGCCCTAGCCGCCAAGGGCGGGCGCTTTCATCTGGCGCTGTGTGGCCAGTTCCTGGATCCGGCCTGGAGTGCGGCCTTTGCCGCCGGGGCCGCGCGGCTGATGCCGTCGGTCGGCTATCACTTCCTGAATGGTGGCGACGCTGCCGAGCGCAATGCCACCCTGTCGGGCAGCGACGTCTTTGTCTTTCCCATCGACAACCTGCAGGAAACCTTTGGCCTTGCCCCGATCGAGGCGATGGCCGCGGGCCTGCCGGTCATCGTGTCGGACTGGGACGGGATGAAGGAAACGGTGACGCCCGATGTGGGTATCCGCATTCCGACCGAACTGCCCCGCGCGGGCGAAGTGACGCATCTTTCCCTGCGCCATCTGGGCGGGACGGACAGTTATCTGCAGTATCTGGGCCAGATGTCGGCCCTGACCCGCATCGACGTTGGCGCGATGACCCGGGCACTGGTGCGGCTGGGCACTGACGCGGACTTGCGCGCCCGGATGGGCGCGGCGGGACGCGCGCGGGCAGTGGCGCTGTATGACTGGCGGGTGATCATTCCGCAGATGCAGGCTTTGTGGGGCGAGCAGGCGGCACTACTGGCCCATGCCCGCACCAAGGGCGGGCCGCTGGTGGCCAAGGCTGATGGCAACCGTCTGCCCACCGGTCCCGCCCCGGACCGGATGTTCGCGTCCTACCCCAGCCTGCCCGCTCCCGATCTTGCGGTTCGCCGCCTGCGCGCGGTGGCACTTGGCACAAGGCCGGACATCGTGGAAACCTTCGCCTTGCGCCGCTACATCGCCAGCCGCCGCCTGATCGAGACGACAGATCGTCTGCAGGCCATTCTTGCCACCTACAGCGCAGCCGGTGACGCCGGGGCCACCCTGGCCGAGGCGGTGACCGCCTCCGGCATCCCCCGTCCCATCGTCGCGCGGGCGACACTCTGGCTGTTGAAATACCATTTCCTTGAGGAGGCCGCATGATCCGTTCCATCGCCATCACCGGGGCAGGGGCCGGGATCGGCCGCGCCACCGCCCGCGCCTTTCTGGCTG